>CAJCIA010000071.1 GCA_903970275.1 Betaproteobacteria bacterium | reverse complement strand
GCAACGCGCCGCTACCTTGTGTTAACGCGGAACAGCTCTCCGGCGAACTCGGACGCTCTCGCGCCTTCGGCGCGGCATGTGCGACGGTCATAGACCGCCGCTACAGAGAACGATTAATACACGTCTTTCAGATACCGCTTCTGCGTCTTCGCCAGCGTGACTTCGATGTATTCCTTGGCCGCTTCGGGCGTCAGGCCGCCGTGTTCTTGCGCGATCTGGATCAGCATCTGGTGCACGTCCTTCGCCATGCGCTTGGCGTCGCCACAGATGTAGAAGTAGGCGCCGTCCTGCAGCCACTTCCAGAACTCCGCGCCGTTCTCGTGCATGCGATTCTGCACATAGATCTTCTCCGCCTGGTCGCGCGAGAAGGCCAGGTCGAACTTCGTCAGCACGCCCTTGCGCTGCATCTCGGCGAATTCCGCCTCGTAAAGGAAGTCGCTCGCCCGTTTCTGGTCGCCGAAGAAAAGCCAGTTTTTGCCCGTGGCACCCGTCGCCATGCGGTCCTCGAGGAAGGCGCGGAACGGCGCGATGCCCGTGCCTGGCCCGACCATGATCATGGCGGCATCCGGCGGCGGCATATGGAAATGCTTCGTCGGTTGGATGTACACCGGCACATCGTCCACATTCAGCTGCTGGCCGTGGCCGAGGTAACCCGAGGCGATGCCGTACTTTACCCGACCGTGCGTGTGGTAATTCACCACCGCGACGGTGAGATGAACCTCGCCCGGATGCGCCTTGGGCGACGAGGCGATGGAGTAAAGCCGCGGCGCGATCTTGTTGATCAGCGGCATGAACTCGCCCAGCGCAAAAGTGGCCGGGTACTCCACCAGCACGTCGGTGTAGTCGCGCGTGAAGATATAATCCTCGAATGCCTCCTCATTGGCCACGATCTCGCCCAGTTGCTTCTTCTTCTCGCCCTCCGGCAGGCGCTCGAGCACCGCCTTGACGAACTTCTTGCTCACGCGGTTGAGGATGAAGCCGTGGATGAGCGCGTCGCGCAGCGGCACCGGGCCCGTCGGCTGGTCCAGCATTGTGTCCGGCCCCAGGCCAAGATGCGGCAGCAGGTCATCCACCGTCTGCGGGAAGTTGCGCGGCACCACGCCCAGCGAATCGCCCGGCACGTAGTTGATCCCGCTGTCCCCGAGGTTGACGACGATGTGGCGGGTGTCCTTGGTCGAGCCCTCCCCGCTTAGCGCGTAGTTGGCAGTGATGCGCGCCTTGAAGGGATTGGCGCGGTTGTAAACGGAAGGTGCGGTGGGCGTCGTGCTCAAATCAGTTTTTGGGTTAAACGCCGATGATTAAAGCGCAGCCACCCCGGTTGTCGAGGGGACTCTTGCAGGTCCTGCCCACGAGCTCGCCCGCCGGATCGACCGCAGCATCAGGCCACGGCAACCTGGCGCTGCGTCTTGGCCTTGCGACTGGCTTCGCGCCGGCCGCGCACCAGCTTGCTCTTGCGATGCCGCAGCTGCTCCGCCAGCCGAGTCGTCACCTCGTCGATCGCGCGGTAAAGCGTGTGCCCGTGATCCTCTGCATGCAAATCGGGCCCGCGCATCGCCAGGTGCACCTTCACCACAAAGGCGTGCTTTTCCGCCTTGGTATCGTCATGCCACAGCGCGATGTGCGCGCCGATCAGATCGATCCCGAAATGCTCCAGGCTGTCGATCTTTTGAGCCACGTAGGAATGGATCGCCGGGCTCAGCTTCACATGACGAGGACTGATGTGGATTTGCATAGAAGAAAATTTACGCCTCGGGTTCGAAGCTGTAAATGGCTCTTCTCCTTTCTTTCCTCCGGGAGGCAAACCCCGCCCCGGGCTTGCCAGCCGGGCGCGGGCTGATAAGCAAGCCTTCCATGAAGCTGCTATTCTTCGCTTTTCTTCTCACGATAGTGGCTGCCCCGCTCCGCGCCGACGACTGGCTGTCCAACGGCGATTTTAGCAGCGGCAAGGATCACTGGTACGGCCAGGCCAAGTGGCCGGAAGACTTCGCCGCCGCCGATCCCTTCAGCACGGCCGACCCGCTCACGGCCAAGGGCATGATCATCCCGCTGAAATCCTCCAGCTGGGTCGCCGCCTTCCAGGATTTCAAGGGCAAGACCGCCACGGCGGTGCTGAAGATCACGTTCGTGATCGCGCCCAACACCACGTTCTCCACGCAGCCCGACGACTACAAGAACATGCCGGACAAGATCGGCTGGGATTCGTGGAAGCCCTTCAACACGCCAGCTGGCTCGTTCGTCGTCTTCATCTCCGAAATCCAGCAGGGCCACGGCCGCTATTTCCTTGTTCATCCCAAGACCACGGATACGGGCGAGCAAACCTTCTCGGCTCCGGTGAGCGGGATGACGCCGTGGAGCCCCAAGACGATCGCCTTGGCCTTCCCCCCCGGCGACGGAGAGCTCGTGATCCACAGTGTCAGCATGACGGACCCGGGCGGGAACTAGCATCGGCTCTACTGCCTTTCTGTAGCGGTGGTCTATGACCGCCGGCGCGCTCGACATTGGCAGGATGTGCTTCAGCGGTCACGGACCGCCGCTCAGAAGGCGGCCGCCTCTTGACGGGATGACAGCTCTCGCGTACGCTCCCTCCGTGCGCCCGACATCCCTTCTCTCCGCCCTCGCCTTCGCGACGGCCTCCGGCGTGCTCATTCGAATTATCTAGTTCGCGCGGCGTTGTCTCGCCTCGCGCTTCGGTTTAACCTCCACGCCGCCCGAGCGTGGTTTCTCCGCACCGCTTTATGTCCACACCATCCCACATCACCCTCTACGACACCACGCTCCGCGACGGCGCGCAGGGGGAAGGCATTCACTTCTCGCTCGCTGACAAGCTGCGCCTCGCGCAGCGGCTGGACGACTTCGGCATGCACTACATCGAGGGTGGCTGGCCCGGCTCCAACGAGAAGGACATCGAGTTCTTCCGTGAGGCCAAAAAGCTGAAGTTCCGGCACGCCCGTTTGGCCGCCTTCGGCAGCACCCGCCGCGCGGATACGAAGGTCGCCGACGACAAGCAGGTCGCCCTGCTGCTGGAGGCCGGGACGCCCGTCATCACGCTCGTCTGCAAGACCTCCACCCTGCACGTTACGGAAATCCTGCGCACCACACTGGAGGAAAACCTCGCCATGATCCGCGACACCATCAGCTACCTCGTCAAGCAGGGCCGGGAGGTCATCTTTGACGGCGAGCATACGTTCGACGGCTACAAGCTCGACGCCGCCTACACCACCGCCTGCTATCGGGCCGCGGATGAAGCCGGCGCCGCCTACCTCGTCCTCTGCGACACCAACGGCGGCACCATGCCCGGCGAAATCGCCACCATCACCGCGGCGCTCAAGAGCCACGTGAAAAAAGCCAGGCTCGGCATCCACACCCATGACGATTGCGGCCTCGCCGTGGCCAACGCCCTGGCCGGCATCGAGGCCGGCGCGCTGCAAGTCCAGGGCACCGTCAACGGCTATGGCGAGCGGACGGGCAACTGCAACCTCATCACCACCATCGCCAACCTGCAGCTCAAGCAGGGCCACCGCCTGCTCGGCGACGAGAAGCTGGCCGAGTTGCGCGATCTCTCCCTCTTTGTCGACGAGGTGGCCAACCAGCGGCCCAGCGGCCGCGCGCCCTTCGTCGGCAGCGCCGCCTTTGCGCACAAAGGCGGCATCCACGTCAACGCCGTGAACAAGCTCGCCGCGAGCTACGAGCACATCCGCCCGGAGCTTGTCGGCAACAGCCAGCGCGTACTCGTGGGCGAGCTCGCTGGCCGCGCCAACGTCATGCTCAAGGCCCGCACGCTCGGGCTCCAGCTCGGCGAGAAAAGCCCCGAAGCCCTCAAGGTGCTTGAGGAAATCAAGCGGCTGGAAAACAACGGCTATGAGTTCGAGGCCGCGGACGCCTCCTTCGAACTGCTCGTGCGCAAGACAATCGGCACCTACATGCCCTTCTTCGAGCTTACGGAATACCACGTCTCCATCCGCAAGGACAACGAGGCGGGCAAGGACACCTGCGAGGCCACAATCAAGCTCACCGTCAAGGGCGAGACCGTGCACGAGGTGGCCGAGGGCGACGGCCCCGTCAACGCCCTCGACGCCGCGCTGCGCAAGGCGCTTGTCCGCTTCTATCCGCAACTCGCGGCCATGGTCCTCGTCGACTACAAGGTGCGCATCATCGACAGCACGCACGGCACTGCGGCCAAGACCCGCGTCTTCATCGAATCAACCGACGGCGAGTCCAGCTGGGCCACGGTCGGCGTTTCCACCGACATCCTGGAAGCCTCCTGGCTGGCGCTGCGCGACAGTGTCGATTTCGCCCTCATGCAAATGCAGTCGCAGACGAAGCTGCTGCGCTCGATCACGGACGCGCTGCTGGAAACGGTCGAGCAGGCCACCGCCTCCAGCGCGGAACTGGCCCGCCTGCTCGACGAAGGCCGCTTCCGCCGCCCCGACCTCGGCTCGCTCCATCACGCGCTGCTCAAGTCGCTGACGCAGGAGACGCTCAGTAATCCCGACCTGGCGCGTCTGCTCCGTAATCCCAAGATCCACGAACCCGACTCTACCGCGCTCAAGGAGTGCCTCGCCGCCATCGTCGCCAAGCTCTCCTTCTCGCAAGCCGACTTCGACCGCTGGGCCAAGGATCTCGAGCCGCAGAAATTCAACCTCAGCTCGCTCAGCGACGCCCTCTCCCGCTCCATCACAAAGGTCGCATTCTCCAGCGAGGAATTCGAGCGGCTGTTTCAGGAGAATGGGACTACGGGCACTTGAGGCAGCCGGCGTCGGCCCGACGCCGGTGCGCGCCGAAAGATTTTGCTCCGGCGCTAACGCTCGCCGCGCGCATCGCGAATGGCCCTTGTCAAAAAACGCCACTTCAACGATCGCGCGCCGAAACGCGCCCCACGACCGCCATCCTCTTCGCGCGACCGGCGCCGGGCCGACGCCGGCTACCTTCGTTTACTGTAGCTACTTCGTGGACGCGAAACGCTTCTACAACCACGATGCCTTTTTGTAGCGGCGGTCTATGACCGCTGACGCCCAAGCGCAATCTACGTCTCGCTTCCCTACCCCCCGTGCCCCGCCCGCCAGGCCCGCAGCTTCGCATTCGCCTCGCTCACGAACGCGTCCATGTTGTCCCCGCGCAGGAGATACCGCCCCTCCGCCGTCTCGATCATGATGGCGTGCAGCGGATCGCCCTCCACGCCGAGATACTCGCCGGAGAGCCCCGGCTTTAGCAGGTTCCAGCTCGTGATGATCTCCTCCGCCAGGTTCAGCTTCTTCAGCTCGCCCAGGATGGCGCTGTAGGGGATCAGTTTGCTTTCCTCGACGTAGGGGCCGGGACCCTTGGCCGCGCCGGAGACATAGATTCCTTCGGGATCGAGCGAGTACATGGGATGTACTTAGCGCCTTTTTCCGGCGCCGTCATCTGCGCATCCGGCGCTAATCCGCGTAGAGAAGCCGGCCGCAATTGTCGCACGCCGCCAGCAGGTCCTCGCGCCGCGCGCTGTTGGCCGTCTGCGTCGTCAGCTTCATGTGGCAGCCCGTGCACGAGCCGTGCTCCACGGCCACCACGGCCTTGTCGCCCTTGCTCTTGAGGATCCGGCGATAGCGCGAAAGCACCTCCTCCGGCACCTTCTGCTCCGCATCGGCCTGCTGGATCAGCGCCGTCTTCAGCTCGGCCGCCGCCGCCTCGCCGCGCTTTTGCAGCGCCGCCTTCTTCTCCTTCGCTTTCGCCTCAACTTGCGCCAGCTCCTTCTCGCCCGCGGCCACGGCGGCCAGACCCTTGTCGTAGGCCTCCATCAGCTCCAACTCGGAATCCTCCAGCTTCGCAATCTCCGCCTGCGCATGCTCGATCTCGTGGATCAGCGCGGCGAACTCCTCGTTCTTGCGGGTGGCCAGTTGCTGCGCGCGGTACCGCGCAATGGCCGCCTCCTTTGTCTTCACCTCGAGGTCCAGCTTCTTGCGATCCGCCTCGATCTGCCGCGTGCGCTGCTTGAGTTCGGAGAACTGCGCATTCTTGGCGGCCAACTCGCGCTCAACCGCGGCGATCTGCCGCGGCGCCTCCTCCTGTGCTTCGCTCAGTTCCGCCACGCGCAGGTCGCGCGCCTGCAGGACGAGAAGCGCCTCGATCGTCGGGTTCATGCGTTCAACCTAGCGGAGCACGCGCCGCGCGGGAAGCCTGCCTTCACTGCGTGTCAAATGACCTCCCGGCCCGCTGACCCTTCTTCTGCCCGCGCCCAAGCTCCACGCAAACCCGGCCCGTCCGGCAGCCTCCATGGGAGCCGCAACGGCACGATGCCTCTGCAGCGGCAGTCTATGACCGCCGACGCACGAGCGCAGAATCCCGACGAGCCGCGACAGTCGTAAAACGCTGCTACCTTAGTAGCTGGTATGGGCTCGATAACGGGTGGAAGCAAGCGACCAGAATGCCTTCCTCCGCCGCATTCCCACCTCACCCCCGTCGCGCCGCCAGGATCTTCTCCGCATATTTCGCCAGCAGGTCGAACTCTAGGTTCACCCGGTCGCCCACCATGCGATCGCGCAAGGCCGTGACCTCGCGGGTGTGCGGGATGATCCAGACGGAGAACTCATCGCCGCCAACCTCGGCCACCGTCAGGCTGATCCCATCCACCGCAATGCAGCCCTTGGGCACCAGATAGAGCCCGTTCGCCGGATCGATCGTCACGCGCAACTCGTAGTCGGAGCCCACCGGGCCCCAGCTCTTCACCAGGCCGGTGGCGTCGATGTGGCCGGTAACGAAATGACCGCCTAACCGGCCGTCGGCCAGCATGGCCCGCTCGAGATTCACCACCGCGCCGCTTTGGGCCGCCTGCAGGTTCGTGCGCACCACCGTTTCCCGCAGCAGATCAAAGCTCAGGTTCGAGCCGTGGATCGCCGTCACCGTCAGGCAGCAGCCGTTGAGCGCCACGCTGTCGCCCAGCTTCGCGCCGTGGGCCACGCGCCCGGCATCCAGCGTCAGGCGCAGGCCGTCGCCCTGCGGCTCCGCCTGCACGACCCGTCCAATCCCCTCCACCAATCCAGTAAACATCGCAGGCTAACCAAACGGCGACGTGGCCGTGATGTCCAGAAAAGGTTCATTCACAGCGGCGTGACCCGACATCGGCGAAGTTGTGTCCCAATTAAGCAATTTGTTAACATTTTATCACAAAATATGTTTACTTTCGGCTCAAGGCGTTGCAATTATGGTCGATGAATCTTTTCACCACTGATTGCACCCGAAAGGACTAAACAAATGACAACAACTCCCGTGTCCCGTTCCCGCTCCGCGATGCCGCCCCTGATCAAGGTGCGTGACGTCGCCAAACTCCTCACCGTCTCGCGCCAAACCGTCCGCGCCCTCATCGAAAGCGGGGCCTTGGAAGCCCACCCGCTCAATCCGCACCCCAAGAAGATGAAGCGCCAGCACGTGCGCATCACCAGCAATAGCCTGGCCACCTTCTACCGCAAGCGGCTCGGCCATGAGCTCGATACCGCCCTGCTTCCTCATCTCTAATTTTTTTTTCCCATGACCACCAACATCACCCCCCTTCCCGTTTCCTCCGCCACCAAGCCGACCATCACCAGCCGTTCCGAACTGGACGCCGTGGTCGAGAACATCGTGCAGCTGCAGCTCAACCGCGCCGAGCTCGAGCGCGAGCAGGAGCAGGAAGTCGCCGGCATCCGCCAGAAGTTCCGCGCCCCGCTGGCCGAGATCGAGCGCTACCTCACCCTGGAAACCACCTGGGTCGAGACTTGGGCGCGCAACCACCCAGAGATCTTTCGCGATCGCCAGTCGCTGGCGCTCACGCATGCCGTCATCGGCTTCCGCACCACCCCCTGCCGCGTCGACCGGGCCAGCCGCAAGTGGACGTGGGGCGCGATTGCGCAGAAGCTCGGCGAGCTCGCCTGGGGCCGCCGCTACCTGCGCCAGCCTGCCCTGGAAGTGAACAAGGAAGCCCTCCTTGCCGACCGGCACGAACTCTCCCCCGCCGAGCTCCGCACCGCCGGCCTCAAGATGGTTCAGGAAGAACGCTTCTTCATCGCCCCGCACCGCGAGACCGACGCCGGCGCCGCCGAGGATTGGCAGGAGGCGGCCTAGCTCGGAGCCGTTACCTCGCAGCAACGAGCATCTTCTTACCTTGAAGCGGCGATTCAGGTCTCATTATGATCCGGAATGGAAAATACCCCAAGAATGGCAAGGCGGAAGATGCTGAGGCTAGTCCTGGGGCTTTGGGTGGGCTGCTTGGCCGCCTCGGCTCAAACGAACGTGCCCCCGGCGGTTCCAGTGATTCCTCCCTCCATCGACACGCCGGCTGCGCCCGCACCCTCCAGTGCGGCAATACCGGTCGACATCGCCAACGACCCGACCCAAGCCTCAGTGGTCAAGGTGTTCTCCACGGCGCTGCCCGCCAATCCCTACAAGCCGTGGACCAAGGGTACGCCCACCAGCGTGACCGGGAGCGGCGTGGTGATCGAAGGCCATCGCATCCTCACCAACGCCCATGTGGTCAGGTATGGGAGCGACTTTCAGGTCCAGGACAGCCAGTCGGGCGACAAGGTCTCGGCGACCCTGGAAACAATGGCGCCCGGCATCGACCTGGCGGTGCTGAAGCTCGACGACGATTCCTTCTTCGCCAAACATCCGCCCCTGCCGCGGGCGGCGGCTCTTCCGCAGGTGCGGGATGCCGTGACCGTCTATGGTTATCCCGAAGGGGGCGACACACTCTCCATCACCAAAGGCATCGTCTCCCGGGTCGAGTTCGTCCCGTATAACTTCGATGTCTCCGGTCTTCGCATCCAGATCGATGCGGCGATCAATGCCGGCAACAGCGGGGGCGCCGCCATGGTGGACGGCAAGATGATCGGCATTGCCTTCAGCCGCCTCGGCGACTCATCCAACATCGGCTACATCATCCCGTCGGAGGAGATCGACCTGTTTTTGCAGGAGACAAAGAACGGCGTCTACCAAGGCAAGCCGGCCATGTACGACGATCTCCAGACGATGGAAAATCAGGCGCTGCGTCCCTTCCTTCAGGTAGGTCCTGAGGTCCACGGGATGATCGTCAACAATCCCTTCAGCTCCGACGCGTCCTATCCCCTTAAACCTTGGGACGTCATCACCAAGATCGGCGACGCCGACATCGACGACCGGGGCATGATCACCCAGGGAGATTTCCACATCCGGTTTCGGTACTTGGTCCAGAAATTCGCCAAGGACGGGAAAGTTCCGCTCACCATCGTGCGCAAGGGAACGCCGCTCCAGGTCGAGGTCCCGGTGTTGACGGAGCGTCCTGCGCTCGTTCCCTTTTTGCGCGGCGACTATCCGTCCTATTTCATCTGCGGGCCGCTGGTTTTCTCCAACGCCACTAAGGAATTCCTCGAGGACTTCGTCCCCACCACGAAGGGAGCGGCGGTGCTCAATGGATTCATTGCGGAGGAAAACCCCATCTCAAGCCGGCTCATGGACAAGCCCGCCTTTGCTGGTGAACGACTGGTGGTGGTCTCGTCGCCGTTCTTCCCGGACAAGCTCGCCGAAGGCTACGGCGACCCGATGGTCTCCGTCGTTCAATCCATCAACGACGTTCCCATCAAGAACCTGGCCCACCTTGTCCAGGTGCTGCGCGATTCCAAGGATGACTTCATCACGATCCGTTTTAGTGGCTACCGCCGCGAGACGCTGGTCTTCCGGCGGGCCGACATGCTTTCGACCACGGAGAAGGTCCTCAGCAATAATGGAATTCGGGATCAGGCCTCACCCGACATGCTCTCGATCTGGAACGCCAAGACTTCGCCTGCGCAGTAACCCAATGTTGGATCAAGAAGACGGGGAGCGGCGCAAAGCCAACTCCCCGCTCGACCCGGGGCCACCTACTTCTTGTGCGTGAAGGAGACGCTGCCATCGGCACCGATCGAGATGACGATCTTGTGCTTGGCCAAGCCGGAAACCACGGCGTCGGAGACCTCGTAGTGGTCCTTGAGCATCGACCAGTCGGCCCCATCCGCGAACGTGACCGGGGCCATGTAGGTCGCCTTGCCGACCATGACCTTGGCGGTCTTCGCTGTGTCCTTTTTGATCGTCGCGGTGTCACTATCGAAGGAATCGGCCGACGCCAGCGTGACGGAGGCAAGGAACGCGGCGAGTGAGAGGACAGTGAGGAGACGCAGGTGTTTCATGGTATTTAAGTTGTGGGGTTGACGGACGCTATCAGATGATGGCCGTGGAACAAACATTTTCGGTGCCGAGTTGGGCACAGATTTGTCGCGAACTCTTTCGGCGTTTGACAGCGAGGTCGCGGACGCTCGTAATGGGCGAGCGTTCAAGGGCGCATCCGGGTCCGCGGGAAGGGCTGAGCCCACCTGACTGTGTCACCAACAACGCAGCAACCTTTGTGCTGCCTGATTGCGGACCCCAGGCTCAAGCATGGAGGTAACATGGAACATTCACTACCGGCTCGCCGGAACCTGGAACAACTCAAGAAGCTGGCCAAGGACCTCGTCCGCAACCATGAGCAAAAGCAGCCCGACGCCCTGGCGCTTATCGGCCGTCACTTGCCCGCACTCGCCGGGAAATCGGCGCTGGAGATCGCGGCTTATCCGTTTGCGTTGCACGACGCGCAGTCGGTCGTGGCACGCCAGTACGGCTTTCCCAGCTGGAACGACCTGCATGCAGAGCTGACGGAAAGCGAGAAGGCGGTTTCGGCTCCCGTGGCCAGTCCGGCGGTTATCGGTCCGCTCCTCACTGCCTTACAGGCGCGGCAGAAAGGCGATTACGTCCTCTGGAGCTCCGTCATGAGCGACCAGTTCAACGCGTTGGTGCCGAAGGAACCGTGGGAGGCCGCGACCAAGCGCTTGTCGGCCTATTTAAATGCGGGCTATCGCCTGACCTACATGGGCGAGGTGAAGAGCGCGGGCGGGCGGCCGGTTCACTTCTGGCGGCTGTGGGTTCCCGGCTGGGACAGTGACTTGCTGATCCGCATGGCGCTCAATGAGACGGGGCAGATTTCTGGCCTGCTGTTTTCGCCGCCGTTTGATACAGCGATGGGGCGGAAGTAAGCGGGCGCGATTTCACGCGCCACTTAGCGGCGGACGGCGTGTTGTGCTCGGTCCGCCGCTAAGGACAGCGGCGGATACCACTGCAGCCGCGGCAGGAAGTCAGTCAGTAGCCGTTGACCTCCGGGCGACGGGATCCAACGGAAATGTTTCCTTGAGTTGTCCGTCGCCCGGAGGTCGACGGCTACCTGCGTTGCCTTTCGTGAGCAGCTACCTCACGCCGCCGCGTTGACGATCTGGCGCAGGACGTAGGGCAGGATGCCGCCGTGGCGGTAGTAATCGACTTCGATGGGCGTGTCGATGCGCAGCACGAGCGGGACGTTGTCCACCGCACCACTGGCTCGCTTGACCTCGAGGGTGACCTGCTGGCGGGGCTTGATCTCGTCGGTCAGGCCGCGCAGCGAGTACGTTTCCGTGCCATCGAGCTTGAGCGTGGCAGCGTTGGTGCCGTCCAGGAAGCAAAGCGGCAGCACGCCCATGCCGACAAGATTGCTGCGGTGGATGCGCTCAAAGCTCTGGGCGATGACCGCCTTGACGCCGAGCAGGCGGGTGCCCTTGGCCGCCCAGTCGCGCGAGCTGCCGGTGCCGTATTCCTGGCCCGCAATGATGACGAGCGGCACGCCCTCCTGCTGATAGAGCATGGAAGCGTCATAGATGCTCATCTTCTCGCCATCGGGATAGTGCTTGCTGAAGCCCCCCTCGATCGCCTTGCCGTTGTCGTCGGTGACCATGAGGTTCTTGATCCGTACGTTGGCGAAGGTGCCGCGGGTCATGACCCGATCGTTGCCGCGGCGCGCGCCGTAGCTGTTGAACTCGGGCGCGGGCACGCCGTGCTCGATCAGGTACTTCCCGGCGGGCGTGCCGGCCTTGAAGCTGCCGGCGGGCGAGATGTGATCGGTGGTGACCGAATCGCCAAAGATCCCGAGCGGCCGCGCATCGATGATCTCGCCGATATGGCCGGCTTCCATGGAGAAGTTGTCGAAGAAGGGCGGCTCCTGGATGTAGGTGCTCTTCTCGTCCCACGCGTAGGTCTCACCCGTGGAGCCGGCAACGTGATTCCAAGCGGGATTCTGATCGACGAGGTTGGAATAGTTCTTCTTGAAGACCTCGGGCGCGATGGAAAGGCTGGCGAGGTCGTTGATCTCCTTGAGCGTGGGCCAGAGGTCGCGGAGGTACACGTCCTGGCCGTCCATCCCCTTCCCGATCGGCTCGTGGGCGAGATCGATGTCGACCTTGCCGGCCAGGGCGAAGGCGACGACAAGCGGCGGCGACATAAGGAAATTGGCCTTGATGCTGGGATGCACCCGCGCCTCGAAATTGCGGTTGCCGGAGAGCACGCTGGCGGCGACAAGATCGGCCTTGGTGATGGCCTCGTCGATCACGGGATTGAGCGGGCCGGAATTGCCGATGCAGGTGGTGCAGCCATAACCCACGATCTGGAAACCGAGCTGGTCGAGGTACGGCTGGAGGCCGGCCTTGTCGAGGTAATCGGTCACCACCCGGGACCCGGGCGCGAGCGAGGTCTTGACCGCGGGGTTGACCTTGAGGCCTTTCTCGACCGCCTTCTTGGCGACGAGCCCCGCGGCAATCATCACGGACGGATTGCTGGTGTTGGTGCAGCTGGTGATCGCGGCGATAAGCACGCTGCCGTTCTTGATCTTGACGTCGGCGGCAGGCCGCGTGCCGTTGAGGTGCACGTCGGCGGAGGCGCCTTCCGCCCCTTTCTTGCCAAAGCCGTTTTCGGTCAGCGGCCGGTCCAGCGCGGCGAGGAAGCTGGTCTTGAGCTCGGGCAGCGCGATGCGATCCTGCGGGCGCTTCGGCCCGGCCACGTTGGGCGTGACGTCGCCGAGGTTAAGCTCGACGTCCTGGCTGTAGACGATGCCGGCCGATTTGTCGGGGATGCCGAACATCTGCTGCGCCTTGAAATAGGTCTCGAAGGCGTCGATCTGCTCCGCGGTGCGGCCGGTGGCGCGCAGGTAGTTGACCGACTCCGCATCGATGGGGAAGAAGCCCATGGTCGCGCCATACTCGGGCGCCATATTGGCGATGGTGGCGCGGTCGGGCAGTGAGAGCGAACTGGCGCCCGGGCCGTAGAACTCGACGAACTTACCCACGACCTTCGTTTTGCGCAGAAGCTCGGTGACGTGCAGCGCAAGATCCGTCGCGGTCACGCCTTCCTTCAGCGCGCCGGTCATGTGGACGCCGACGACTTCGGGAGTCAGGAAATAGACCGGCTGGCCGAGCATGCCGGCCTCCGCCTCGATGCCGCCCACGCCCCAGCCGACGATGCCGAGGCCATTGATCATCGTGGTGTGCGAATCGGTGCCGACGAGCGTGTCGGGGTAGTAGAGCGACTCGCCGTCCGCCTTGCGCGAGAGGACACCCTTGGCCAGGTATTCAAGATTGACCTGGTGGACGATGCCGATGCCGGGCGGCACGACCTTGAAGGTCTCGAACGCCTGCTGGCCCCACTTGAGGAATTCGTAGCGCTCGCGATTGCGGGCGAACTCGAACTCGAGGTTCTTCTGCAGCGCGTCACCCGTGCCGGCCACATCCACCTGCACGGAGTGATCGACCACGAGATCGACGGGCACGAGCGGTTCGATCAGCTTGGGGCTTTTCTTGAGCTTCTCCACCGCATGGCGCATGGCGGCCAGGTCGACCAGGAGCGGCACGCCGGTGAAATCCTGCAGGACAATGCGCGCGACGATGAACGGGATTTCCTCGGAAACGGGCGCCTTGGCATTCCAGTTGGCGAGCGTCCGCACGTCATGCTCGCTCACGCGCTTGCCGTCAAAATTGCGCAGCACAGCCTCCAGCACGATGCGGATGCTGACGGGCAGCTTGGCGATCGGACCGACACCCGCAGCTTCCAGCGCAGGGAGCGAATAGTATGTAACTTTTTGACCAGACTGGGTCGTTGTTGACTGGAGGGAACCGAAAAGCGAATGAAGCGGCATAAGATTTAACGTGAGGTTATCAATATGCTTGCCGCCAAGCAGGCAGCAAGCCGCAACCTCGGGAAGCGAGGCGGTTTGCTTGGTTTTTGCGGCGCGGCCGAGACAAGGAAGATGACACCGTCATGTCGCCGGGATTACACCTGATCGCCGCGCAAGGCGTTGGCATCGTTTAGGCTTAAATCCCCGCCGGAAGCAAAACCAAAACCGAAAGGAACAACGTCCTGATGAAAATAAGTGACATGATTGATTCCGTGCGTACCAACAAGCATCCGCTTCGCTCTATGCCGGCGCGAGCGTCGAAGGCCCAGCAAACCCGCTGCGAGCGCCGCAAGATCCGCGAGTGCCTGCGAGTGGGAGATTGGCTGGCCGAAGCCTGAGTCAATCAGGTCTCGTCTCACATCCAGAAAAAGGCGACGGCTTTCGGGCCGCCGCCTTTTGTTTTTCGGGGCGAGCGATAAGTCGGGGCGACGACGGGAACTCAGTTCCGTTCTCATCCCCCTGCGCTGCTCTCTTCGTCAAACTCGTGGCATCAACCTCTGCTCGTTTTCGCTGCCTAGCTCGTTAAGGGCTGTTCCAGCCCCAACGGGCGTCTTTGTGCAGCCTAGGGCAACGCCCTAGGTAAAAAGGAGGAGAGCGCGAGCCCTGAAAGGGCATACCATCCGAGCGACCGGCGGCTCGCAACTCCGCATTCACCTCTCCGGTATTCGCAGACATTTAGTGCGCCCTTTCAGGGCTCACTTTCCCGGGGCCTCCAAGCCCAGGGCGTTGCCCTGGGCTATCTTAATGCGCCCCTTTGGGGGCTTGGCGGCAAGTGCAGGCGCGACGGGGTCATAGACCGCCGTTCCATCAACCTGGGATGAGAATCTCATCCGATCCGCCGCCTTGCTGCAGCTCGACCATCCGGGCGTAGGCACCATCGGCGAGGCCAACCAGTTCCTCATGCGAGCCGCTTTCCAGGACGGCGCCGTCGCGCAGCAGGACGATGGTGTCGGCGTTACGGATGGTGGAGAGACGGTGGGCAATGACGAAGCAGGTGCGGCCGCGCATAAGCTCGTCGAGCGCGCGCTGGACGAGCAGCTCGCTTTCCGAATCGAGCGCGCTGGTGGCCTCGTCGAGGATGAGGATGGAGGGGTCCTTGAGCAAGGCGCGGGCGATGGCGATGCGCTGGCGCTGGCCGCCGGAGACCTTGGTCCCGCGCTCGCCCACGAGCGTGTCGTAGCCCTCGGGAAAGGCGCTGATGAAGTCGTGCGCGTTGGCGCGTTTCGCCGCGCTTTCGATCTCCGCCGGCGAGGCGCCCGGTTTGCCGTAGGCGATGTTCTCCGCAATCGTGCCGCCAAAAAGCAGGACTTCCTGCGGGACGAGCGCCATTTGCCCGCGCAGCTCGTGCAGGCCGTAGTCGGTGGCGGCACGGCCATCGAAGAGGATGCGGCCGCGCTGCGGGTCGTAGAAGCGCAGGAGCAGCGCGCTCAGGGTGGATTTGCCCGCGCCGCTGGGGCCGACCAGCGCAATGATCTTGCCGGCCGGCACGGAAAAGGAGAGCTGGCGCAGCACCTCCACCTCCGGACGCGAGGGGTAGGCGAAGCTGACGTCCTCGAAGACAACGTCGCCGCGCAGCCGGCCCTGCGCCGCGAGCGGGGCGATGCCGGGGGTGGCCAGCGGCTCGGCCGGAATGTTGAGCAGCTCGCGCACGTGCTGGGTGGCGCCGATGGAGCGCTGCAGGTTGGCGTAGAGATCGGCAAAGCTGCCGAGCGAGCCGCC
>CAJCIA010000070.1 GCA_903970275.1 Betaproteobacteria bacterium | reverse complement strand
GCGCACGCGGCCGCGAGCTCGCCTGCGGCCGCCCCGACTCAGTCGACCGCCACGAGCGATGCCGCTGAAAGCTCGACGCCACCGGCCAGCGCCTCGCCTCCGGCCACCAACGTCGCGCCTCCGGCCGCCGCTACGCCGGACGTGACCGCTGCTCCTGCCGCGACCTCAAGTCCAACCGCGACGGCTCCGTCAACCAACGCCACCGCCGCGCCCGTGCCCCCGCCCAGTTCACCGGCAGAGGAAGCCGCGCGGCAGGCCAGCGCCTTCGTGAGCGACGGAACGCTCAAATACCAGCATGGCGATTTCGATGGCGCGATCAGCGCCTACAACCAGGCGCTGACGCTGGATCCGAAATCGAGCGAGGCGCTTTTCAACCGCGGCATCGCCAAGGCTGCGCATGACGACCTCGACGGCGCGGTGGCCGACTATACGCAGGCGCTGGACGTCGACCCGAACATGGCGCAGGCCTATTACTATCGCGGCCTGGCGCGCCACTCCAAGGCGGAGCTCGATGGCGCGATTGCCGATTACAACGACGCGGTCCGCATTGACCCGAAGAACGCCCTGGCCTTCTTCAATCGCGGCCTCATCCGCATGCAGAAGGACGACATCGACGGCGCGATCGTCGACTCGACCAAGGCCTTGGAACTCGATCCCAAGCTCATCCAGTCCTACTACGACCGCGGCCTCGGGCGGCTGGCCAAGGGTGCGTCCGACGGCGCACTCGATGACATGAAGACCTTCATCAAGCTCGCGCCGCAGGATTCCTACACGGACTACGCGCGGCTTTACGTGTGGCTTATCCAGACACAGCGGGGCGAGCTTGCCGAGGCGAACAAGGAGCTCTCCTCGGCCATGAACACCTCGTGGAACGGCAAGTCCGACGACATGGTCACGCGCATCGGCGAATTCCTGCTCGGCCAGATCAGCGATGCGGACCTGATCAAGGCCTCCAGCTCGACCATCCCGTCCAAGGACCAAGGCCAGCGTTGCGAGGCCTGGTACTTCATCGGCATGCGCAAGCTCGAGGCGGGCGACAAGGACGGCGCGGCCGACGCGTTGCGCAAGTGCGTCGACACGCAGAAGACCGACTACTGCGAGTACATCCTCGCCCAGGAAGAGTTGAAGCGGCTGAACCCCGGCAGCGTCCCGGAACCTGCGACGCTGCCCGCGCCCCGCGCCCAGGCGGCCAGTCTCCCCGATCCCGGCACGATGGCGCCGCCGGATTCCTCCCTGCCTTCGATCCCTCACTAACCCACCGCCATTTTTGAATGGCGTTGGGAAGGCGGGAAGGTAGAGCTTAGAGGCTCGCCCTTTTCCCATGGCCACCATCGATCATCACCTGCTCATGGCGCTGATGGATACGATCCCGGATCGGATCTACTTCAAGGATCGCGAGGGGCGCTTCCTGTCCGTCAATAAGGCGATGCGGGATTTCATGAAGGCCCCCGATCAGGAGGCGATGCTCGGCCGCACCGACTTTGACTTTTTCCTGCCGGCCCACGCGCAGCCCGCCTTCAACGACGAGCAGTGGGTGATCGCCACGGGAAAGCCGATCGTGGGCAAGGTGGAGCGCGAGGATCTGCCCGACGGGCGCGTGACCTGGGCCTCGACCACGAAGGTCCCGATGCGCGACGAGCAGGGCAACATCATCGGGACCTGCGGCATCTCCCGCGACGTCACCGAGGAACACACGAAGACCGAGCAGCTGGAGGAATACGCCGCCATGCTAGCGGAGAAGCAGGCGCAGATCGAACGCGACCTGATGCTGGCGCACCAAGTGCAGCAGGCGATGCTGCCGCAGAGTTATCCCTGCATGCCGCGCGGCGCTGCGGCCTCCGCCTGCGCGCTTCATTTCGCGCACCGCTATATTCCGGAAGCGATGGTGGGCGGCGACTTCTTCACCGTTGCAACCCTTTCCGACACGCAGGTGGGACTGCTCATCTGCGACGTGATGGGCCACGGCACGCCGGCGGCGCTGATCACCGCTGTGCAGCGCGTGCTGGTGGAGGAATTGCAATCGGTCGCCGCCGAGCCTGGCCGATTCCTCACGGAGCTGAACGCCCGGCTGCATCATTTCTTCGACCCGCTCCCAACCTCGATGTTCGTGACAGGATTTTATCTCACGATCGATGTGGCCACTGGCGTGGTGCGCTTCGCCAATGCCGGGCATCCGCGGCCGCTGCGCATCTCGCGGCACACGGGCGAGGTGCGAATCATGGGGGCCGATCAGCTCAAGCCGCCCTTCGCGCTCGGCGTCATTCCCGATTCCGTCTATGCGGTGGAGGAGGAAAAGATCGGTCCCGGCGACATGCTCTTTCTTTATACCGACGGCATCTTCGACCTCGGCGAGGGCAAGGAGATGGCCTTCGGCGATGCGAGCTTCCTCGACATGGTTCGGTCCGCGGCGGCGCACACCGGCGGTGCGTTCCTCGACAACCTGCTGGCCAACGCCCGCGCCATCGCGGGCAAGACGACCTTCGAGGACGATGTGTGCCTGGTGGCGATCGAGTATTCGCCTCCCGGCGAGGATCGGCGCACGCAGCCTCTGCCTCAGTTGCACGCCGACTAGCCAGCCATGTCTTCGCTGGACGAACCAGCGAAGCGATAGGCGCACCAAAAAACCTTGCCGCCTCGGTCGAATCACCGCAGTTTTAAGGCGATGTCCGGCTCGGATCGATGTGGCTGCTCGGCCGCAATTGAACCGACCCACGAGCAGCTTCACGGAGTCAGCGAGGCCCCCGCCTCCATCACGCGCGGTTAGCTTAGCGGTAGAGCGTCCGCTTCACACGCGGAAGGTCACAGGTTCGAACCCTGTACCGCGCACGCTCTTCGATTCGTTCGTTTCCTATTTCGTCTCGATCTCCAGCACGGAGATTGAATAGGGCGGAAGATCGCGGGTGAAATGGGGTCCGATGCCTTCCAGCGGCTCGGAGACGGGGACGATGTGCGTCGGATATTCCAGCGTGTTGGTTGCGTCACCTTGGCTTGCCTTGAGGACGACAACTTCGCCTTTCGGGGAAACGGTGGCGGCGCCGGTGATATCTATGTTCACCGGCTGCGGTGTGCCGTTGCGGTTCACGAGCTTGAGAAAGAGTCGGCCGGTTGCGCTATCGCGCGTGGCATCGAAGAAGAGCGACGGTAGCTGCTTCGAAGGGGGCGCGGGGGCGGTCCCTGTGGAGTGGTTGGGCGGTGGAGGCTGCCAGGTCCACGTCGGGATGTCATGCGCCTCCGTGGCCAACACAACATCGCCGTGATGCGTGCTGAACATCTTCTGCGCGTAGTAGGAGGGCGAGCCGTAGCTGGTGGCCGCGTCGTACCCGATCAGGTTGCTGGGCCACTGCATGGAGCTCGCGGGATCGTGGCCGGTGCCCGGGTGGCTCACATTGACGAGGAGCGGCGCATAGCATTCCATCAACACGAGATCCGAGTTGCGTTCCATGCCGGTCATCCAAGCGGCGTCGGCCAGCGCCGCCGTCATGTTGGTGGTGGGGCTGCCGAGACGGGTGGCCCATTCGCCGACAAAAATCTTCGGACCGCTACGCGGGCGATGGTCAAACTCATCCGCCCGCGCTTCCATTTGTCCCTCCGAGCTGGGATAGAGATGCTCGTCTACCAGATCAGGCATGTGGTTCACGGCCGGATTGAAGCCCGAGTGGCCGGGCGCAACCGTGGAGATGATCTGGAGCTGCGGGTATCGGGCCTTGATCGCGTCGTAAAACTGCGCGAAGCGGGCGCCGTAGGTGTTCGCGTGATCGAAGGCATCCTCGTTGCCGATCTCAACATAGGTGAGTGCAAACGGGGCGGGGTGCCCGTCCTGCGCGCGTCGTGCGCCCCACGGCGTGGCGGCGTCGCCGGTGACATAGTCGATTTCATCGAACGCATCCTGGACGTAGGGCTGCAGATCGGGACCGGCCGCAATTCGATTCTGCCTCAATGAATATCCGGCGTAGATCGCCAGCACCGGCTGCATGTGGAGGTCCTCGCACCAGTCGAGGAATTCCAGCAGGCCCAGCCCATCGGTCGACCAGTAACCCCACGGGCTTTCGTGCCCCGGCCGCTGCGCGATGTCGCCGATCGTCTTCTTCCAATCAAAGCGCTGCGCGATGGTGTCGCCCTCCAGGTAGTTGCCGCCGGGCAGGCGCAGGAACTGCGGCTTCATTGCCGCAAGAAACCGCATCAGGTCCGGGCGGTTGCCGTTGGGCCGATCGTTATAGGTTGGCGGAAACAGCGAGACCTGCTGCAGCCAGACCGTTCCGGGCGAGGTGGTGGTAAGGGTGAATTGATTGTCCTTGGACGAGGCGCCGGCCTTCGTTTGCAGGATCGCCTCATACTTTTTCCAGGTTGTTGGAGAGATGTGCCTGAGCCCCGTCGGCTTGAGTACCGTGACAAAACTGGCTCCAGTACGCTTTGCCAGCAGCACGATGGGAATCTGGTTTTTAGCAACAGCCGTGGCAAATTTAATTGCAGGAAAGCTGGCCGGATTTTTTGATGAAAAAGCGACCAATACTCTAGTGATTCTCTTTGGCTCAATGGCAGGAGCTGGACTTGTAGCGACCGTAATTCTCTATTTTCTTACGCCTACAATTCGCAAACTCATGGGCAGGGTTCACTAAACCAGAATTGCATATTGGATTTAGACCGCTACATTAGTAATTTCCCCATTGGAATTCTTGGCATCAACCTTAATAATGTTCCGACAGGAATGAGCTGATGAATTCAGTCATTCTTTAACCTTACTCCGGAGATAAAAGGCTGTAAGAATGGATACACCTCAACACCAACAACAAGTTGAAAATAGTTTTTTAAGCAATATGCACTTCGGGAATGCGCGGGAAGCAGCCAACTTGCTACGCGATGAATTTGCCCGGGACCCCGGCGAAGCAAATAGATTGATTGGTTTATTGCAAATGCAACAGCAGCAAACAGGCGGCCAGCAGC
>CAJCIA010000069.1 GCA_903970275.1 Betaproteobacteria bacterium | reverse complement strand
GCAGATCGGTCTTGAGCGACTCGAACGACGTCATCTTTTTTCCGCGGACCACGTCAGCCTCGATCAGCAATTGCGGACCGTGACAGATGGCCGCGACCGGTTTGCCCTCCTCAAAGAAATGCCGTGCGAATTCCACCGCGGCGGGAATCGTGCGCAGCATGTCAGGATTCATCACGCCGCCCGGTAAAAGAAGGGCGTCGTAATCCTCCGGATCGGCCTCGTCCAGCGCGACGTCAACCTCGATCGAGTCGCCTTCCTTATCATGGTTCCAGCCCTGGACTTCGTCGCCCGAGGGCGAAACGATTTCCGTTTCCGCGCCGGCATTTTCCAGCGCCTCGCGAGGCTTCTCGAGTTCCACTTGTTCAAAGCCGTCCGCCACCAGGATGGCTACCTTCTTGCCTGTCAGGTCGTTTTTCATGAAGCCAAGCGAAGCCGATGGAGTGCCAGCGCGTAAGTCGCTCTGCCTGCGTTCGCCCGAATGGTTAGTCCTCGCGATTCGCCCCGGGGTGCTCGCATCCTGCGAGGCGGAAAAGTCATCGAGAATGTCGCTTGAAAGAACTGGCCGACGCTTCACGTTGAACCATGCGCTTTCTCGCGGCGACAACGCCATCCTCGGCCGCTCGTAACCGAATCATGGCCTTTGCCGTCGCGTCTTGTCTTTTGACAAACGGAGCTTTAGTTGCTGCAACGGAAAATCCCCAACCCGGAACGCCGCTGCCGGAACCCCCATTCGTGGAACTTAATCCGCCAGCTATTACCAATCCCTACCGCAACGCCACCCCGGTTAACATTGATCTCGAACAGTTCAACGAGGACAACCTGTGGATTTACGTCGGCCTTAACGGTGGAGCCCCACACCGTTATCTTTTCGATACCGGCTCGTGGGGCTTTTATGCCATTTACGCGCCGGAATGGTGGCCGGGCCAGCCCGCCAGCCTGTTCAAGACCGCCGGCACCGACACGGAACTCTACGGCGACATGACCTTTGGCTATGAGTTCGTGCCCGTTCGGAGTTCGATCAAGCTTTATAACTACTACAATCGTCTCGGCGCCTATACGTTTCCTGAATCAGACTACGCGATCGCCAAAGTGCTCACGGAGTATGATGTCTATAAGCCTAAAGAAAAAATTTTTCAGGAGAACGCGGACGTTGCGCAGTCCCGGCTCGATGCGCAGAACGGCATTTCGGATTCTCTGGATGATCATGGCGTTTTTGGTGCGGGGTTTTGCCTGCAGTGGAAAGGTTCCGCCGCCTTGGGCTATGCCAATCTCTCCAACCTGCTGGCGGAAGCGCCGGGCGGCGGGTACATCGTGACCGATAACGGGCCTCTCGGTCGGGCGACGCTTACCCTTGGGCTCAATCGCGCACTGCGAAGTCAGTTTAGCCAGTTCCTCACCCTCCACCCCGATTATAGCTCTGGCGGTTTTCCGGATACCCATTGGCCTTCGTATGAGCCCGCGACTGTTCAGGTCACGCTCTCGCGCGCAGGCCATGCGCCCGTGGTCTATAGCGGCAGCTTTTGGCTGGATACGGGAAGCGGTGAAAGCTCCGTGAGCATTCCTTCGGACGTATGTCCCGACGCCAGCGCCTATCTTCGGGCGGACGGTTCGCTCGTGCCTGGAACAAAAATTCATGTCACCGATCCCACCCGCAAGGATGGCCTCGATTACACGCGCGATGTTTACCTCGATGATGCATCAACCCATCCTTTCAAGGGCAAGCTGGTGCAGCGCGGAAAGGACGAAGTGGGTATTTGGTTCGGTATCGATTTTTTCCGGCACGAAAGCGTCATGTACGACTTGAAGAATGGCGTGATGGGCTTCAGCGCCCACCGGCCCGGGCTCGATCCCACCGTGCTGAATCGGCCCGACGTCGGTGGCTCCGAGGTAACTAAGTCGCCTTAAGCGGAATGCGCAGCGATTCATTCGCCTTTGCCGGTCGTTATGCTAGCGTGTCGCCCATGATGCAAAAATCGGTTGTCCCTTTTTCTTGGACTTCACTGGCGAAATTCGCCTGCCTCGCGGTCGCTACCAGCCTGCTGGCCGGTTGCGCCGGCATGGGCGGCGGCGGCGGCAACTATCACACCACGGCCTACGCGCCGACTCCCGGCGGCGGCCCGGTCGTGGTCAAGGTCTCGCTCAAGACGCAGAACGTTTACGTCGAGCAGGGCGACCAGCTTCTCATGGGCACGCCCACCTGCGTCGGCAAGCCCGGCTACCCCACGCCCACCGGCCACTTCGCGGTCACGGGCAAGGATCGCGACAAGCGCTCCTCCACCTACGGCTACTGGACCAACGGCAGCGAGGCGCATCCCGGCACCTCCGGACAGTCGCGCGGACCGGGCTGGCATTACGTCGGTTATCCGATGGCTTACTGGGTCGAGTTCGCGCCGGGCTATGGCTTCCATGAGGGGCCGATCTGGCCTTACCCGCGCTCGCACGGGTGCCTGCACCTGCATGAGACCGCCGTGGTGAAATTCTCCGAGCTGGTCCACGAAGGCACGCCGGTGATCATCGCCTACACGCTGCCGGAGGACGACAAGTGGGGCCGCTCGATCGAACGTCCCACGGACTACGCCGATCCGGATCCCGCGCCGGCCCTCATGATCTCCGACCACTGGTTCACCAAGCCCCGCGAGAGCGAGTTGCTGCCGCCCAAGGGCAGCACGACCGGTTCGACGCCGACGGCCTCGACCGGGTCGGGCGCAGCCGCGAATCCCGCGCTCTAGCCATGGCGACGAAAGCCTTCAACCACATCGCGATGAATTGTCGCGATGTGGCCGCCCAGGAGCGCTTTTATACGAAGCATTTCGGGTTCAAGCGCTCCCGCACTTTCCATGCGGGGCTGCCGACCGAGTTCGTCATGCTCAAGCTGGGCGTCATGCGGCTGGAGCTGCATCCGACTGAGTCGCTCAAGGTGGCGGGCTGCAACGCCGGCGAACAAAGTATCGGTTTCAAGCATCTCGCCTTCGACGTGCCGGATCTTGATCAGGCGATCGAAGCGCTGAAAAGCGACGGCGTGGCTTGCGATCCCATCGTTCCGGTCGCCAGTATTTCGCCCACCTGCCGCGTCGTCTTCTTCCGCGACCTCGAGGGCAACATCATCGAGCTGATGGAAGCCTACGAGGACGAGATTTAGCGCGCCTGGTCTTCCAGCCGCGGCAGCGCGGTCCCGTTTCGTGGCGGTACTTCAGCGCAGGCCATCCAAGTCCCCATGCCCGGCTTTATCGGGGCCGCCTTGATCTTCTTCACTGCGACGCAGAGCAACCGCTCCTTGTAGCCAAAGGGTAAGTGATAGGGGTCGGACCGGCGAGATTTGAACTCGCGACCTCTTCCACCCCAAGGAAGCGCCCTACCAAGCTGAGCTACGGCCCGAAAGATTCCCGGTAAAATCCGGGGCCTTCCACTTTGCCACAGGCAGCGCAGGCGACAAGACGGAAAGCAAGGTGACGACGATGCCGGGGGGCGACGCCAGGCGCGACGAGACGTTAGGAGGAAAACGTGGTCGCCACAGCGCTCACGCGCCCGGCTTCACGATCCGTACGCGGGCGGGAGTCGACTGCGTGCGCGAGTCGATGCTGCCGAGGAGGAACGTGCACCGGTCCGCAGTTTGCGGCTGGGAGCTGACGATGACGAACGAAACGGTGTCGCGACAGCTGGAAGGGCCGCGCGACCGCGGCGTATTCCGCGATCGCGCCCGGAAGCCACCGTTGCGGGAAGGGGAGGGGGTGCGCATGGGGTGAGCTAGTGGCGAAGCGCGGCGGTCTTGGCGTCCTCGCCGTGTTCGTAAATGTCCTTGGCCGAGCCGACGATGAGCGGGTCGGGCGGCGTCACGACATCACCCTTGCCAGTGTAGGGAATCTTGTTGAGTACGAACTTGATCGCATTAAGCCGCGCGCGGTTCTTGTCGCAGGATCGGACGATGGTCCAGGGGGCGTCGGCCGTGTCGGTATAAAAGAGCATGGCCTCCTTCGCCTTGGTGTAGGAATCCCAGCGGCCGAGCGATTCGACATCCATCGGGCTAAGCTTCCATTGCTTGAGCGGATCTTCCGCTCGGCCCAGGAAGCGGCGCAACTGCTCCTCGCGGCTGACGGAGAACCAGAACTTGAAAAGTCGGATGCCACTGCGGACCATCATGCGTTCGAACTCGGGCGCCTGGCGCATGAACTCGAGGTACTCGTGCGGCGAGCAGAAGCCCATCACATGCTCAACGCCGGCGCGGTTGTACCAAGAGCGGTCGAAGAGCACGATTTCGCCCTTGGTCGGCAAGCGCTCGATATAGCGCTGGAAGTACCACTGGCCGCGCTCGGTGTCGGAAGGCTTGGCCAGCGCGGCGACGCGTGCGCCGCGCGGATTCAGATTCTCGGTAAAGCGCTGGATGGTGCCGCCCTTGCCCGCCGCGTCGCGGCCTTCAAAGAGCATGACGATGCGCTCGCCCGTTTCCTTGGCCCACGCCTGCATCTTCACCAGCTCGATCTGCAGCAGCTCGATTTCCTCGAGGTACTCCTCGCTCTTCATCCGCTTCTGGTAGGGATAGTGCGGGCTGATGATCTCGCTCTTCTTCTTCGCGCCCTTCACCGTCTCCACAAGTTCCGCGGGGATGCTGGTGCGCACCTGTTCGTCGATGAGTGCGACCATGGGAAAGGAGCCAGCGGCCGAGGTGGCATCGCCGCTTTTCGACTTGAGCTCGGCTTTGTGCCGTTTTTTCTCTTCCTTCTTCAGGCGCTTCTTTTCCTTCTTCTCCGCTTTCTTCTGCGCCTTCTCCTCGTCGTTGAGGATCAGGTCGTCGTGCTTGCCGTTGGTTTCGGCTTCCAGGAGAGGCGGAGCAAGTTCGAGGTCGGTGGCCATGGAGTGTGTGTGGTTCGGAGTTCAGCCGCTCTGCTGGCGCAGTACGCCGACAGTTGAGGCGAGAACTACGAGCATGGGACATGCCTGTGACCATCATCACATCGACAGGGCCGGCCGCGACGCCGGGCGCGGCTGTTCTTATCGGCCGGCTCGCGTGCGGACAGCGGTGGCCAGCGTGAGCAGCAGCGCGGCGGCGCCCGCCACGAAAAGACTGGCCAGTCCCCAGCGGAGATAACTGGCCCCGCCCGCCGCGGCGCCGCATGCCAGTCCCGCCCAAAGCAGGAAGTAGGTCGCGAAATCACCGCGCGGGCTGCCCTGGCAAGTCGAAGCCAGCCACTGCCCCATCTTGACCAGCGATCCCGTGACGTAAGTCAGGCCTACGCGCACCTCGCCCTCGGCAAAGACGGTGTTCACCGCGCCCATGGCCAGCACCATCCCGGCCAGGGTGAACCGATCGAGCCCGGCGAGGTGAAGACCCCCGCCGGCGAGCAGGAGCAGCGTGACCGCGGCCAGCACCACGGGCCGACGGCGACCCCCGGCAGAATCACCCAGCAGCATGCCGCCCGTCACGCCGGCGACAAAGCCGAGGATCAGCAGCAGGGGCAGCAGCGGTCCCTTCTTGATTACGTCGACGCCGACTTGCGTGCTGTTGCCGCTCATGAAGGAGACGAAGTAACCGTTCAGCTTCAGAAACCCGAGCGCGTCGACATAACCTGCCAGCGTGGAAAGCGAGACGGCGAGCGCGAGGACGGAACGATCCGTGCGCATCATGCGGCGCGGTTCAAGACTTGCCGGCGTGGCGGATGGCGTCGAGCGCAGCCATCTTGTAGCACATGCTCAAGGTCGGCGTGTTGAAGCAGATATCGACCAGCAGCTCGGCCTTGATGCCGGTGAGGATGCCGAGCAGACCGATGTGGACGATCTCGGTCGCCTGCTCCCCAATGACATGGACGCCGATCAACTGCATGTCCTCCCGGCGGAAGACCAGCTTCAGGAAGCCGTCGAGATCGCCGATGATCTGGCCGCGTGCGTTGGCCGAATACTTCGCTAGCCCAACCACGATGGGAATACCCTTTTTCTGCGCCGACGCTTCCGATTCGCCCGCCACGCTGATCTCGGGAATCGTGTAAATTCCGGTGGGGAGGACGGGTGCCAGCGCGGGATCGGCCAGCCCCAGGGCGTGGCGGACGGCAAGCCGGCCCTGCGCCATGCTGGTCGAAGCGAGCGCCGGATAGCCGATGATATCCCCTGCGGCATAAATGTGCGGCACGTTCGTCCGGTAGGCGTCATCCACCACGACGGTGCCTTTCGGATCGGTCGTCACTCCGGCGGCGGAGAGATTGAGGCATTCGATGTTGCTATGGCGTCCCGCGGCGACGAGGACGGCGTCGACGGAAAGCGGCGGCTCGTCCGAGAGCGTAAGCCTGGCGCCGTCGTTTTCGATCGGCTCGCAGGCGGTGACTTTCTGCTTCCAGTGGAACGTGATGCCGTTCTTTTCCATGGCGGCCGTCAGCGCCTTCACGATCTCCGCGTCGAGGAACGGCATGAGGCCGTCATGTCCGTCCACGACGTGAACCTTCGCCCCCAGGGCGGCAAAGATGCAGGCGTATTCGCTGCCGATCACCCCCGCGCCGATAACCGCCATGCTTTTGGGAATGCGATCCAGTTCAAGCACCGTGTCGGAGTCGTAGATCTCGCCTTTTTTGGAAAAGAAGAGATCGGGGCGGTTGGGCGACGACCCGGTGGCTAGCAGGAAGTTCTCTCCGCGCAGGACCTGTGTTTCCTGCGGCCCATCCGCCACCGGCTTCAGCTCAACGGTATGGGGATCGGTAAAAGCCGCCGCGCCGGCATAAACGTCGATCCGCTTCGCTTCGACCCGGTTGGCGATCGAATTGTTGAAAGCACCGCGGACGTGCTGCTCATGGCCGAGGAAATCGCTCACCGTGATGTCGCGGTGCAACGAGAGATCGACGCCATACAAGTTGCGCGACCGTAGGCCGGAAAGGGCGAGTGCCGTCTCGCGCAGCGTCTTGCTTGGGATCGTGCCGGTGTTCACCCCCGCACCACCGAGCGCGAGCGCGTTGTTAATCAGCGCCACGCTTTTGCCGTGCTCGCCAAGTTCCAGCGCGCCGTAAACCCCCGCGGGACCGCCGCCGATGATCACATAATCGTAGTTCCTGGGCTCGTTCGCCATAGAGCAGAACCTTGGGCGCCGCCTTGAGGCGCGCAACCCCTTTTTGCGCGGAGTTTAAAAATGCGTGTAAGCTAGGGGCAGTCGCGCCCGCGACCGGGATGAGGTTCATCCGGCGGGCGCGTCAGTCAACCTTCGTCAAAGAAAACACCATGAGCACCGCACCCAAAGACCTGACCAAAGAAGCCCCTCGCAGCGCCCGCACCCGCGTGGGCGGCTACGTCATCCTCGGCCGCACGCTCGACAAGGGCCGCGCCGCGATCGCCGGCACCATCGGCGACTACCATTTCGATTGTCCGCTCGACAACATGCTGTTCGGTTTCAAGGGCGTGAAGGGGGCGGACGTGAAGAAGCTGCTGGAGGAAGGGCAATCCGATCAGGACATCGCCACGTGGATCGACAAGCACGGCGAGCCGAAGTCGCCCGAGGAAATCAGCAAGTGGAACACGGAGATGGAGGCCAACAAGCCCTACGAAAATCCGGAGAAGAAGGAGTGGTTCGCTGGCGTTTGCCAGGAAGTGGGGATCGACCCGGCCAAGTCCACGCTCTTCGATTTCCTCGACGCGGACGACCGGGCGAGCTTCGCGAAGAAGTAGCTTATTTCAGCCCGTGGCCGGTGAGCAGGGTGTGGAGGATCAACCCTGCCCCGAGCAGTGGCAGGGGCGCGAAGGCCAGGCGCAGGCGCGGCCCGCTGAAATACTGGGTCAGCGTCGCACCGATCTGGGCACCCACCGCCGCGCCTGTCTGCATGATAAGCGCGATCAGCACGTCCACGTTGCCCTTCAGCGCGTGCTCGAAGGAGCCGATGCTGGCCGAGAGCACGATCTCAAACAGATCGGTGCCAACGGCGATGTGGGTGGGGATCCCGAGCAGGTAAACCATCGCCGGCATGCGGATGTAGCCGGCCCCGCCGCCGAGGAAGCTGCTGAACGCGCCGCCGACAAAGGAGACCAGAAGGATCGCCGCGATGGAAATCGACTTGATGCCGGAAAAGGGCAGCGCGATGCGCGGACCCAGCGGAAGTTCCTGCACCCACTTCGCAAAAGCGCGAAAGACCTGCTTGTCCTTGGCCGCAGGCGGCAGGGACGAGGCGCGCTTGCGGCCCAGGGGAATCTGCAGGCTCTTCCAGCTCTCGTAGGCGACGAAAAGCGAGATGCTGGTGTAAACCACGATCGCGACCACGCCGACCACCTGGTTGACTTCGCCGATCTTCTTCAGCGCCTCAATCCCATAGACGCCGGCCTGGATGCCCGCGATCGTGCCAAGCACCATGATCGCGGCCAGCCGCAGGTCCACGCTGCCCAGCACAAAGTGGCGTCGCGCCGCCACGATCGACTTGCCCACGATGTGCGTGAGGTCCGTGCCGACGACGAAGTTCATCGGTACGCCAAGCGCGAAGAGCGCCGGCCCGGCCAGGAAGCTGCCGCCCACGCCAAAAAAGCCGCCGAGAATGCCGACGAGAAAGCCAAGCGAGATAAGGAGCAGCGGGCTGATGTCGACGCCGGAGATGGGGAAATGCATGGCGACGTTATTTCCGGGCGATCCTGAACACGCGCAGGATGAACGCGCTGATGGAGTCCAGCGCGACCGCCTGCGCGATCATGATGAGAATGCCGAAGAGCGCGTACTCCGCGCGATGGTGATGAAAGAGCTGCGCAAACCAGCCCGCGAGATAGCGCAGGACGAGCAGGAAATAGCCCGCCAGCAGCACGCTGTAGAGCACCAGGTGCAGCACCCAGGCCACAACATCACGCCAATGGCTGGAGGGAGGAAGATCGCCCGCGGTCGTCATGAAGAACGGGGAAAGTAGACCGAGTCGCGGGCAGTTGCTAACGAAAACGGCAGATCGCGATGCGCTGCGTTCTGTAGCGGCGGTCGATGACCGCCGACTTCGTGCGAAAGATTTCCGCCGAGAGCCGACGGTCATGACCGTTACAATTGAACCGCTCCATCGACGTCTTTCGCTTTCGCGATCAGCAAAAGCGCGCGTCTTAAACACTCCAAACCAGCGCAACCACCCCCGCCACCGCCAGCGCGGACCCGGCCAGCACGCGCGGCGCGGGCCGCGTTTTTTCAAACGCAAACGCCAGCCCCCAGACCACCAGCGGGGTGGTCGCGACAATCGACATGACGATGGAGCTCGGCGCGACATGCAGCGCCCATTGGTAGCAGGTCACGCCCAGCGCAGGACCGGCCAGGGCGTTGCCGATGATCCACGGCGCGGCCTTTTTCCATTCGCGCACCGGAGCGGTCTCGGGGCTGGGCCGCCAGCGCACGACCAGCCGCGTCACCCAAAAGAGCAGGGCGATCGTGACGATGCCGCCGAGCAGTCGCTGGTACGCCGCCGTCGCCCCGTCGACGTGAATGCCCGCGCCGTCGTCGAGCCGGAAGCCCGCGCGACTGACCACCGCTCCCCAAGCCTGGCCGAACGCCGCGATCACCGCGGAGATCGTGCCCGCCACGCGGTGGCCGCGCGGGATGGCACCTTCGCGTTCCGGCGCCATGGCGATGCCGACGCCAACGAGAATGACGGCGGAGCTGGCGATCTGTCCCGGCGTCATCACTGTGCCGAGCCAGAGCCGTTCCGTCACCGCCGCGATCGGCGCGGCCAGGCACTGGCAGATGAGCGAGGTCAGCGCGGGGCCGATCCGGGGCAGCGCCTCGAACAGTGCCCAGTCGCCCATGCCGAAGCCGATCACGCCGCTGAAGATGAACACGCCGAGGCCCGGTCCGCGCAGCCCCTGGCCGGCGAGGTGCGCCCAAAGCGCGAGGAAAACCAGCGCCGCCGCCTGCCGCGCGAGGTTGGCGCGTTGCGAACCCACCAGGACAGTCGACCGCCGCGCCAGCACCACCGAGCAGGCGAAGAAGAACGTGGTGAGCAGGGCGGCAAACATGGAAAGGGGAAAGTATGAAGTGAGAAGCAAGAAGTTAGAAGTGGGAACACGCACGCTCGGTTCCGCTTTCTGACTTCCTACTTCAAACTTCTTCCTTCTAACTTCCTTTCCCATGTCCAAGTACGAGACGCTGGCCGAGGGCCTGGCCGCAGTGAAGATCGATGGCGCCCGCTACCATCTCTTCCTTTGCCTGGGCCCCGATTGCGCTCCGCTGACTGAGGGCGAGCTGACGTGGCGGCGGCTGAAGGAGCTTTGTGCGGAAAGCGCCGTGCCGGTCATGCGCACCAAGGCCGGCTGCCTGCGCGTTTGCACCGGCGGACCCTGGCTGGTCGTTTATCCCGACGGCGTTTGGTACGGCGGCGTCACGCCGGAGCGTTGCGAACGCATCGTGCGCGAGCACATTGGTCAGGGCCAGCCGATCGCGGAGTGGATCGTGAAGAGGCATCCGCTGACCGGCACCGCCTAGATCAGAGAAGCGACAGGAACCGGACCGAGCTTGTGCTAGGCTGGTTCGCGATGACTTCCGTTTCATGAGCCGGCCCGACCCGTACGCCGCTCTTCGCTTTCCCGCCTATCGCTGGTTCATCTCCGGGCGCGCCTTTTACGTGCTGGCGATGCAGATGCAGACCGTCGCGGTCAGCTGGCAGATTTACCAACGGCTGGCCGGCACGCCGCACCAGGCGGCGCTCGCGCTTGGCTACATCGGTCTTGTGCAGGTGCTGCCCATTTTGCTCTTTTCCATTCCCGCCGGCCACGTGGTCGATCGCTTCGATCGCCGGCTCGTGCTGATGGCGACACAGCTGGCCATCGGGTTTTGCTCCATGCTGCTGCTCTTCATCTCGAAGCTGCACGCGCACGTCACGACCTTCTATGCGGTGCTTTTCCTCGTTGGCACCGCGCGCGCCTTCATCGCCCCGGCGGTCAACGCCTACTACACCGTTCTCGTCCCGCGCGAGGTGCTGCCCAACGCCGCCACGTGGAACAGCACGATCTTTGAGCTCACGTCGATGACCGGACCCGCGCTCGGCGGCGTGATCGTTGCCAGCCAGGGCGCGGACACCGCCTACGCCGTGAACCTCGGGTTCGTCGCGGTCAGCTTCACCCTTTTTGTCCTCGCCGTGCCTCGGGCGCCGGTCGCGCTCGACCGCTCGCCGCTCACCTGGTCGTCGCTGCTGAACGGCGTGCGTTTTGTTTTTAACACGCGGCTGCTGCTGGCCATGATGTGCCTCGATCTCTTTGCCGTGCTGCTCGGCGGCGCGACCGCGCTCCTACCTATCTACGCGCACCAAATCCTACACGGCGGCGCGACCGATTTCGGCCTGCTGCGCGCCGCTCCCTCCGTGGGCGCGGTCGGCATGGCGCTGATCACCATGCGCCTGCGGCCGTGGACGCAGGCCGGGCGCACGATCCTGTGGGCGGTGCTCGGCTTTGGCATTGCCACCATTGTGTTCGGTGTGTCGCACTGGCTCTGGCTTTCGCTCCTGGCGCTGGTGGCCACTGGCGCCTGTGACAACGTGAGCGTCGTCATCCGCCAGACACTGACGCAGATGATCACGCCCAACGAGATGCGCGGGCGCGTCTCCTCCGTCAGCTTCATTTTTATCAGTTGCTCCAACGAGCTTGGCGCGTTTGAGTCGGGCGCGACGGCGGCACTGTTGGGACCGATCGGCTCCGTGGTGCTGGGCGGCGTTGGCACCATGGCCGTGGTGGGTGCGGCTCGCTGGCTGTTCCCTGAGCTCGACCGCGTGGGCCGCCTGACCGACCTCAAGCCCGCCGAAATCCAACGCGACACGGTCGTCGAACTGCGTGAGAAATCACCCGCGGTTTGAGGGTGTCTCGGAAGGAGAGTAGCATCGGCCCGATGCTGGAGGAGCGAGCGATCGGGCCGATCTTCGGCTCTAGTTATCACCCACCGCGTTCGCACAAGCTTGAGAGCAGTGGTAGCTAACGCTCTCTCTAGCGCCGGAGGCCGCCGCAGCGGCTGGAATGCAGTTGGAAGATCAAATCGGTTCTAGTTGAGCAGACGCTTCGCTGTTCCGTTCCGCTCGCTCCGGCGCTCGGAGAGCGCCGGCTACCAATGAGAACCTGTGCTCGTCCCCAAGTTTCGGCGGGCGAGATAGCACTGGCGCGCCAGCGTCGGCGGTCATAGACCGCCGCTACAGCGGCAGCACCTCAACCAGCGCCAGCCACAGAGCCTCGACCATCCGCCGCAGTTGCGTGGGCGTGGTGCAGTAAGGCGGCATGAGCACCAGCACGTCACCGATGGGTCGCGTGAGCAATCCGTGCTGGCGCGCTGCTTCGCACACGCGATGCCCGACGCGCTCCGCAAAGGGAAACGCTTCCCGCGTCGCGAAATCGCGCACCAGCTCGATCGCGCAGATGAGCCCCTCCTTCCGCACGTCGCCTACCTGCGGATGCTCCCAAAACCGTGCGGTTTCGGCGGCCAGCAGCTCGCACAGCGTCATGTTTTTCTCCAGCGTCTTCTCCTCCCGAAAGAGGCGCAGGTTGGCGCGCGCCGCGGCGCAGCCCAGCGCGTTGCCCGTGTAGCTGTGACCGTGGAAAAACGTCTTTAGCTCGGAGTATTCGCCGAGGAATGCGTCGAAGATTTCCGGCGAGGCCAGCGTCGCGGCCACGGGCAGGTAGCCGGCCGTGAGCCCCTTCGCCAGCGCAACCAGATCCGGCTGCACGCCCGCATCGTGCTGGAAAGCGAACATCGTCCCCGTTCGCCCGAAGCCGGTCAGCACCTCGTCGAGCACGAGCCAGACGCCGCGTGCGCGGCAAAGAGCGGCCGCTTTTTCCAGGTAACCCTCCGGATGCATTCGCATGCCCGCCGCGCCCTGCACGCGCGGTTCGAGGACGAAGGCCGAGGCGCTTTTCTCCTGTAACGCCCGGTCGAGCTCCACGTTCACGCATTCCCAGTCGCAGACCCGCGTGCGGCGCGCATCGCTGCCGCGCTCCGGCTGTGCGCGGTTGTAGGGGCAGCGGTAACAGGCCGGGCTCAGCACTTCGCGCGTCTCGAACAGCAGCGGCCGATAGACGCGATGAAAAATGGCGCTGTGCCCCGCGCTCATCGCGCCGACCGTGTCGCCGTGATAACCATGGCCGAGCGACAGGAAGAGCGTCCGCTCCGCCTCGCCGCGCTGCACCCGCGCCTGGAAGACCATTTTCAGTGCCGCCTCCATCGCGGTCGAGCCGTCGTCGGAAAAGAAAACTTTGTGGGCGGGCAGTCCGGCTGCCTCCACCAATTCCGCGGCCAAGGCGGGCGCCACGTCGTTGGTCAGGCCGAGAAACGAACTATGGGCCAGCCGGTCGAGTTGCGCACGAATTGCCTCGTCAATTTCCCGGCAACGATGCCCGTGCAGGTTGGTCCAGATGGACGAATTGCCGTCGAGATACTCGCGTCCCTGGTCGTCGCGCAGCACGGCGCCGTCGCCTTCCACCAGCACAACCGGCTCGTGACCCGGTGCGTTCCAATCGCGCATTTGCGTGAACGGATGCCAGACGTGGGCCCGGTCCAGCTTCGCCGCGTTGGTCGCCATCGTTACAGATGATTGTGAACCGGTAATCGCGATTTGTGCATCCGGATTTTTCGGCGAGCCGTAGGATGTGCAAACGAGGCGGACCAGAAAGCCGCCCCTTCCATCAGCACAACCCAACTCCAACCAAAACTATGAATCATTCCAAAACCCTCCTCGCCGGCGTCGCCCTCGCCGGTCTCATGTCCGGCTCGGCGCTGCGCGTGCACGCCTCCACCACCGGCTCCGGCCCAACCCAGATGAGTTCCTCCAGCGCCGGCCTGCTGGCCGACGACAGCTCCATGGGCAAGCACGATTGCAAGGGGCAGAATTCCTGCAAGGGCCAGGGCGGCTGCAAGAGCGGCGACAACGGCTGCAAAGGCAAGAACTCCTGCAAGGGCAAGGGCGGTTGCGCCACCAACAAGCCGGCTTCCTCGTAAGCCGTCCGGTGAACGGCGGGGACGGGTGCGCGCACCAGCAAGGCCGCGCTGTCCATTCCCGC
>CAJCIA010000068.1 GCA_903970275.1 Betaproteobacteria bacterium | reverse complement strand
GTACAGGTCGTAGCCGACAGCGGCGATATGGCCGGACTGGTCGCCGCCCAGGAGGTTGCCGGCGCCGCGGATCTCCAGGTCGCGCATGGCGATCTTGAAGCCGGCGCCAAGCTGGGAATATTGGCGGATGGCGGAGACGCGCTTGCGGGCGTCACCCACGGTCATGAGATGCCGCGGCAGGAAAAGGTAGGCGTAAGCTTGATGTCCGCCTCGGCCCACGCGCCCGCGGAGCTGGTAAAGATCGGCGAGACCGAACCGGTCCGCGCGATCGATGATGATCGTGTTCGCGTTGGGAATATCGAGGCCGCTCTCGATGATGGTGGTGGAAATAAGCACGTCGGTCTGGCCGGCGACGAAACGGGACATGACGTCCTCGAGCTCGTCGGCGTCCATCTGCCCGTGGCCGATGTCGATGCGGGCATTCGGCACGAGCTGCCGCACCCGGTCGGCGACGTTCTGGATGGAGTGGACGCGATTGTGCAGGAAGTAGACCTGACCGTTGCGGTCGATCTCGCGGGTAATCGCGTCGCGAATGGTGCGCTCGTCGTAAGGCGCGACGATGGTCTCGACCGGATGACGGTTGGGCGGCGGCGTCTCGATCGTGCTCATGTCGCGCGCGCCGGTGAGCGACAGGTAAAGCGTGCGCGGTATCGGCGTGGCGGAAAGGGTGAGGACGTCGACCAGGCGGAAGAGCTGCTTGAACTTTTCCTTCTGCCGCACGCCGAAACGCTGCTCCTCGTCCACCACGACGAGGCCGAGATTCTTGAACCGGATGTCCTTCGAAAGGATGCGGTGCGTGCCGATGACGACGTCCACCGAACCGTCGAGCAGGCCTTCGATCGTGTTGCGCTGCATCTTCGCGGTTTGCAGGCGGCTCATGCAATCGACGCGGATGGGATAGGCGGCGAAGCGGTCGCGAAGATTCTTCCAGTGCTGCTCGGCGAGGATGGTGGTGGGTACGAGGAAGGCGGCCTGGCGTCCGTCCTGCACCGCCTTGAAGACGGCGCGAATGGCCACCTCCGTCTTGCCGAAGCCGACGTCGCCGCAGATGAGGCGGTCCATCGGCCGCGTGCCCTCCATGTCACGCTTGGTCTCGAGGATGGAGCGCTGCTGGTCTTCCGTCTCCTCGTAGACAAACGCTTCCTCGAACTCCTTTTGCCACGGCGTGTCGGGCGGGAAGGCGTGCCCGGGCAGGGAATCACGCTCCGCCTGGACGCTGAGGAGCTGCGCGGCATAGTCCATGACCGCCTTTTGCGCGGAAATCTTGGCCCGCTCCCAGCGCGAGCCGCCAAGCGTGTCGAGCGCGGGATGGCGCTTGCCCACGCCGACGTATTTCGAGACGAGGTAGGATTGCTCGACCGGGACGTAGAGCTTGCTCTGCTCCGCGAACTCGAGCACGAGCACCTCGGCCGGCGCGGCACCCTCGGTGGAGGAAGGCAGGGAGGTGATGCCTTTATAGAGCGCAATTCCGTGGTGGAGATGGACGACGTAGTCGCCGTCGGCGATCTCTGCGAAGTCGAGCGCCTGCGTCTGGCTGCGCAGGTTGACCAGCCGCTCCTGCCGCCGCAGCGAGCGCAGGGTTTGGTAGCGTCCGAATATCTCCGCGTCGCTTAGCACCACCAGCCGGCCCGCCGGCCAGACGAAGCCGCGCAGGAGCGAGCGCTGGTGAAAGGTGATTTCCTCGACCGGCAGCCGCGCCTCGCGCAGCAATTCCTCCAGCCGCTTTTGCTCTCCCTCGTTGTTGCAGAAGATCGCAATCTCCCATTTCTCCGCCAGCCAGTCGCGGATGTGGTCGAGGAAGAGATCACGCCGGTTTTCCTGCAGGATGAAATCGCCGCGCGGGGCGTGGAGAAAATCGTGGGCGAAGAAGGCAAGGGCCTCGCCCGGCCGCGCCTCGGCCGCCTCGTCTTCTTCCGTCTCCTCCTCGCCCCCCAGATTCACTTCCACGAAGCCGCGCGGCAGGTAATCACGCAGGGTCGAATTGCCCTCCTCCGCCACGCCGGGACCGGCCAGCGTGATTTCGGCGCGTGGCAGCGTTTGCACCGAGCGCTGCGCATCGACGTCGAACTCGCGCAGGGAAATGAGCTCCTCGTCCTCCCACTCCGTGCGCAGCGGCCGGCGCGCGTCCCACGAAAAGATGTCGATCACCGCGCCGCGGACGCTGAACTGGCCGCGACCCTGCACCTGCGCCTCGCGGGTGTAGCCCGCCTTTTCCAGCCGGGCGAGCAGCTCGTCGCGATCAACGCGCGTGTTCTTGACGAAGGCAAAACGATGTCCGGCGAGCGCCTTGGGCGAGGGCAGCGCCTGCTCGGCCGCGCGCGGCGTGGCCAGGACGACACCTCGAAACCCACCGAGCTGGTGCAGGGCGGCCAGCCTCTCTGCCGAGGCTTCCGGGTCCGGCAGCGCCTCCTCGACCGTGCGTTGGCCTTGCGGAACGAAGACGTGCGGCGCGGCCCAGGCCTCAAGATCGTTGGCCAGCTCCTCCTGCGCCTTGACTCCGCCGGCCAACGCCAGCCAGGTGCGGGCCGGTGCCTCGTGGGCCAGCGCGGCGAGGATGAATGCCTGCGCGGAGGCAGGCACGTGACCGAGCGCAAGGGGCTTCGCGGTTTGGGCAAGCGACTTCAGTTCCGGCCGCGCCATCCAGCGGGAGAAAGATTTTTGGGCGCTCGGGCTGGACATGGGCAGTCCTTCAACTTGCCGAACGCGGCGGGTGGGCGCAAGGCTTGCCCGCATTTGCGCGGCGCGCTAGAAACCAGGATGACGCCGACGCGGTGGGCCATTGCGGCCTTTTGGACGATCCTGATCGTGATGGGCGGCTACTACGCGGTCTATTACGCAATGCTGCCGCCGCCGCCCCAGCCCCCGGAGCCGCACTGGTTCCCGCCAGCTCCCGGCACTCCGGCACCTCCGGCGCCCAACGCCGAGGTGAAATTGATGCACTACGTCGAACACACCACCCCGGGAAGCGCGGAGTTCAGTGTGGACGTGACGGTGCAAAACGTCGGAGGCAAGAAAGCCACGGCCGTACAGGTGACCGTGCACCCCTACGTCGGCAACACGGACGTCGACAAGTCCCAGAACGGTCCGGATGAAATCCCGAACCAGATGGGCGGCGACCCGATGCGTTTGGTGGTGCAGAATCTCAGCTATCCCGACCTGGATCCCGGCCAATCTGCCACGCAATCCTTCACGCTGCCGATGCGGTCCGATGCGGACGCCGCGCAGCGCGACGACAAGGCGCAGGTCGTTTTTCAAACCGCGCCGTAAATCGATCACATCCCCTCATGAGTTCCCGCAAACGTGTCGTCATCCTCGGTTCCACCGGCTCGATCGGCGAAAGCGCGCTGAAGGTCGCGCGCGACTTGAGCGACCGCATGGAAGTCGTCGGTCTGGCGGCTGGGCGCTCGGCGGCGGCGCTGCTCAAGCAGGCGCAGGAGTTCAAGCCGCGCGCCGTGGCGCTTTACGACACGACGGAGCTTGCATCCATCCGTGGCCAGCTTCCGTCCGGCACGGCCTGTCATGGCGGCGCGGAAGGGCTCATCGAGCTGGCAACGTTGGCGGAAGCCGACATGGTGCTCGTCTCCATCGTCGGCACGGCGGGCCTTGCCCCGGCGCTCGCGGCCATCCGTGCGAACAAGGAGCTGGCGGTGGCAAGCAAGGAAATCCTTGTCATGGCGGGCGAGGAGGTGACGCGCGAAGCCGCGGCCCATCACGTCCCCATCCTGCCCGTCGACAGTGAGCACAACGCCATCTTTCAGTGCCTGGTGGGCGAGCCCTCGCGGCATGTGCGGCGACTGATCCTCACGGCCTCCGGTGGCCCCTTTCGCCAGACGCCGGCCGCCGACTTGGCGAAGGTGACGCCTGCGCAGGCCTTGAAGCATCCGACCTGGAACATGGGACGCAAGATCACCATTGATTCCGCCACCTTGTTCAACAAGGGGCTGGAAATGATCGAGGCGCGCTGGCTCTTCGGCGTGCCGATGGAGCAGGTGGACGTGGTGGTGCATCCGCAGAGCATCGTCCATTCGCTGGTGGAATTTGTGGACGGCTCACAGCTCGCGCAGCTGAGCCATTCGGACATGTGTTTTCCCATCCAGTACGCGGTGACCTATCCGGACCGGCTGCCGAATTGCCTCAAGCCGCTCGACCTGGCGCAGGTGGGTTCGCTGCATTTCGAGGCGCCGGATCCGGTACGCTTCCCCGCCCTGCGGCTGGCCCGCGAGGCAGGCATGAAGGGCGGCACGCTGCCCGCCGTGATGAACGCGGCCAATGAAATAGCCGTGCCGGCCTTCCTCGATGGCAAGATTCTTTTTCCCGCCATCTGGGAAACGGTTGAGGCCGTCATGCGCCGCCACACCAACGTGGAACATCCGACGCTCGACCAGATCATCCAGGCCGACGCCTGGGCGCGGGCGGCAGCGGGGGATGAGGTGATGGGGCGGACAATCGAGTGTCCGTAAGCGTGCGAAACTGAGCGGATCAATTCCCGTTCAGTTGCTGCTGCAAAGTCTGCACCTGGTTTTGATCGTCCTTGATCTTGTCGGCGTAGCCGCCGTTGCTGTACTCGTGCGCGCTTCCGTTCTCGCTATAGAGAACCTTTTCGTTGCCTGTCGAAGGGTGAAGTTTTGCCTCTTGTGCCTGCATGAAATCGATATCCGATTGAAGATTGGCGATTTGTTCCTGAAGCTGCCGGCGCTCCTCAGGTTCCATCGCGGGTTTTGGTGGTGAGGCCGGGGCAGAATCCGGCTGGGCGGCAGGCTCAGGCGGCGGCGCGGGTGCCGTCGGGGCAGTCTGAGTGGTGGCGACCTGTGTCGCGGGTTGCTGCATCACGGCCGCCTCCTTCTTTTGCTGGGCCTCATACTCCGCTTCCTGCTCCTTGACGAGCGCCTGGCGGTCGGCTTTGTCCAGGGCCACCGTGGCGGCTTCGCAGGCGGCTGCCTTGGCTGCGTTAAAGCCAAACTGCTTTTGCAGGTCGGGGCTGAGCAGGCGCAGGGGAACCTTGCCGCCGCCGTCCGAGTCCATGATGGTCACGTAACCGTCATCGTGGGAAAGCACCTTCACGCCCTTGTAAATGGTGCCATCGCTGGCCGTCCAATCGTCCGCGGTCGCGAGGGCGATGGACGCGAGAAACAGGATGGAAGCCGAAATCCTCATGCGCGCATTTTCCTACACGAATCGCCCGTCCCGCGTCGAGTATTAGCTATTGTTTGGCGTGCCCGTTTCGTGCCGCCGGGGTAACAAGCTTGGCAAGGGCGGTCACGCGTGCAAAAACGGCAATCGTTCCGATCCCTCCTTCTATGAAAATCGCCTTCGCCCTCTTCCTCGCCACTCTTGCGTTACTTGTCCCGGCCCGCGCCGACTTCCTCGTGCAGCCCAACGACGTGGTCGCGGTCTGCGGCGACTCCATCACCGAGCAGCATATCTACTCCGCGTTCATCGAGGATTACCTGCTCATGTGCCAGCCGACAGCGGGGCAGAAGGTCGTGCAGTTCGGCTGGAGTGGCGAGCAGGCGCCGGCGTTCCTCGCCCGGCTGGGCACGGATGTCTTTCCCTTCAAGCCAACTGTGGCGACGACCTGCTACGGCATGAACGACGGCCATTACGGTCCGCTGACCGACGAACTCGCCAGCACCTACCGAACCGCCCAGACCGGCATCGTCGAGGCGCTGAAGAAGAACGGCGTGCGCGCGGTCGTGCTGGGCTCGGCCAAGTGCGTCGATTCCTACACCTACCATGACCACAACGTCGCCGGCGCCAAGGTCTACAACAAAACGCTCGGCCAGTTAGCCGACATCGATAAGGAGATCGCGGCCAAGGAAGGCGTTCCGTACGCGGATGTCTACGGCATCACGCTCGCCACCATGAAGAAGGCCAAGGCGAAGTTTGGCGAAAGCTACGAATTCGCCGGCCACGACGGCGTGCATCCGAACCAAAACGGACATTTGGTAATGGCATACGCGTTTCTCAAGGCGCTGGGTTGCGATGGTGCGATCGGTGCGATCACGGTGGATCCCGGATTGAACAAGGCGGAGGGCTCGGAAGGCCAGCAAGTGGTATCCTGTCAGGACGGCACCGTCACCGTGACCAGCACGCGCTATCCCTTCTGTTTGACGGGCACGATGGACAGCACCGACCCAGGTACGACGGCGGCGGTGACGCAGTTCTTCCCGTTTAACCAGGACCTCAATCGCTTCATGCTGGTGGTGCATGGGGTGGCGGGCAAAGCCAAGGTGACGTGGAGCGAGACGACGAAGGAATTCACCGGTGCGCAACTGGAGAAGGGCATCAACCTGGCGGCCGAGTTCCTGTCCAATCCGTTTTCCGCGCAGTTCGCCAGGGTGAACGAGGCGGTGGGAAAGCAGGAGGTGCAGGAAACCACCCTAAGCAAGATTTTCATGCACGGCGCGGCGCAATGGCAGGCGACGACGTTTCCCGGCACGTCGGACGAATTCAACCAGATCATCTCCGCGGGCATGGCACAGCATGAGAAGCTTTTCCAGGAGGCGGTGAATCTTGTCGTGCCGATCACCCACACGATCAAGATTGAGGTGGAGAAGAAGTAGCCTTGATTGGTAGCCGTCGACTTCCGGGCGACGGATTTTGAGAGAAAACGTGTCTTCTTATCGTCCGTCGCCCGGAGGTCGACGGCTACCTGACTAGGCCGCCGCCAGCTCGCGACTGCGGTCGCGATCGGCTTCCACCTGGCGCACGGAATAGTTCGAGGACTGCATCTTCCCCTGTGTGCATTCGCGCGCGTAGGTAATGAGGTGGTGCGCCACCATGGCAACCTGGAACATGGTCTCCACGTTGCCCTGCTTCAGCTCCGTCCACGCCATTTTCCAGAAGAGCCGGCGGTAATCGCTGCGGATGCCCACGCGCCAGATGATGCGGCCGAAGATGGCCAGCGCGCGCGAGATGTTGTCCCACGTTGCCTGCTTCGCCGGGTTCTTCGGCTTGATGCGGTTGGGGTAGGTGTGGATCGCGTTGTAGGCGTAACGGGCGTAGAGCTTCTCCGGGCTGAAGACGTCGCCAATCACCTTCTGCCAGTTGCGCACGACGTTCTCGTAGGGCTGGAGAAAGACGATATTGGAATCGCGGTCCTCCGATTCAGCGCCCATCAGCACGCGATTGTCCTTTTGCAGCCGCGCGTAAAGTGCGGTGTTGGGCAGCGCGTAGAGAATGTTCACCGTCATGATCGGGATGTTCGAAACCTCCGCGAAATCCATGATGGCCTGAGGTGTTTCGGGGGAGTCGGTGTCGAGCCCCATGATGATGCCGGCCGCGGCCTCGATGCCAAAGCTGTTGAACGTCTTGATCGACTCGAGAATGGGCGCGCGCAGGTTTTGCCCCTTCTTCATCGCCTTGAGCGCGGTTGGCTCGGGCGTCTCGATGCCGAAGAAGACATTGGTGAAAAAGGCCTCCCGCATCTGCTCCAGTACCTTGGTGTGCGAGGCCATGTTGAGCGTGGCCTCGCAGGAGAGGCGCACCTGGCAATCGCGGCGCTTCTGCCATTCGATCAGGTGCGGCATCAGCTCCGCGGTCGCCTTCGGATTACCGATGAAATTATCGTCGACGAAGTAAACAGAGACGCAGCCGCCATCGGCCAGTTCATCGAGTTCCGCCACCACCTGCTGCGGCGTTTTCAGGCGCGGGTTGCGCCCGTAAAGGGAAGGGATGTCGCAGAACTCGCAAGTGAACGGGCAGCCGCTGGAGAACTGGATGGAGCCAAGCAGATACTGGCGCAGGTTCAGCCGGTTGTATGCCGGGGTCGGAAATTCGGCCATCGGCAGCTTCTCGAGCGTCTGGAAAGTCATCTGCGTTTCCGGGCGCTCGATGGTTTCATCCAGCCGCTGGAAGAGACGCAGGGTCGCATCGCCCAATTCGCCGCGATGGAGCAGGTCGACATCGGGATAATATTCCGGAGCGGAGGAGACGGAAGGACCGCCCAGCGCCACGACCTTGCCGGCGTCATGTGCGCGGCGCGTGATGTCGTTGATCCGGTGCCGCTGGATGTGCATGCCCGAGATAAAGACGGCGTCGGCCCAGGCGAATTCCTCCGGCGTGGCGCGGCGGATGTTTTCGTCGACGAACACGACCTCCCATTCCCTGGGAATGAGCGCGACGACAAGCAGGATGCCCTGCGGTGGCATGAATCCTTTCACGTCACCCATGAGGGGGAAGGCGTGGTTGAAGGTGCCGAAGCTGTAGCTGTAGCGCGGGAAAACGCAGAGGATCTTGCGTTGGTTGCGAGGGTGATAATCGCGGAGGACGTTGGTCTTGGCCTCGCCCTCGTTCAGCGGAGGTGCGACTTCCAGCGTGGCGGCGGACATCCGGAACGGATAACACAGCAACTCGGCCCGCGCCAGCGATTTGCCGCGATTTTGCCTTGTGCGATTTAAAGAAACGCACGGACTCCAGCGCACGGCCCCGCGCCCTCGCGCCGATCGCGTGGACCTAAACCGGCGCCGTCTCGCTGATGCGGTAGCCGACGCCGCGAACGGTCTCGATGTAAGAGGCGACGTCGCCCAATTTTTCGCGCAGACGGCGCACGTGGGTGTCCACCGTTCGCGTATCGATCACGCTCTCGTAACCCCAGACATCGTTGAGCAGGCGGTCGCGTCCCTGCACGCGCCCTCGGCGGTCCATGAGCAGCGCGAGCAGGCGGAACTCCGTCGCGGTAAGATCCACGGGCTCACCCTTGATTAGAACCTCGTGGCGACCGTGATCGAGTACGATCTCACCGAGCGTGAGTTTCTCCACCGTGGGCGTCTTTTCCTTGCCGCGGCGCAGCGAGCGGTTCACGCGCAGGATCAGCTCGCGCGGGCTGAAGGGCTTGGTTACATAATCGTCCGCGCCCAGTTCCAGGCCGACGATCTTGTCGACCTCCTCGGCCTTCGCGGTGAGCATGATCACCGGAATATGGCGCGTGCCAGCCTCGCTCTTGAGGACCTTGCACACCTCGAGTCCCGACATTTGCGGAAGCATCAGGTCGAGGATGATGAGGCTGGGCGCTTCGCTGCGGGCCTTGGCCAGCGCGGAGGCGCCATCGTTGACCGCGACCACTTGGAAGCCGGCGCCGCGCAGGTTGAGCGCGAGCATGTCATTGACGTCGGCCTCGTCGTCCACCACGAGAATCTTATGTTGCATATGGGTAGGAGAGGACGACATGTAGCCCTGTCCCGCGCGGGCCAGCAAGCGGGGCATTGTTACATTTTGACGGCGCAGGGGCGAGCCTCGACCACTCTTGCGCGCGCGCGCGTCGCCGCCCAAGATCGGCCATGGACGTAACCCCACGCGAGGTCAAGGCGATGCAGGTTCGCGGCGAGAAGTTCAGGTTGATCGACGTGCGCGAATTGGACGAATGGAACACGGTGCGGATCGAGGGTGCAGATCTCCTGCCGCTGTCCGAATTCCAGCAAAAGGCGGCAGCGATCCTCGACGATCAGAACGAGAAGATCGTGTTGTACTGCCATCACGGGATGCGCTCGGCGCGGGCGCAGGGTTATCTTAAAAGCCAAGGCTATGCGGACGTGCTGAACCTGGCCGGGGGCATCGATGCCTGGGCGCGCGAAGTCGAACCGGGCATGGCCCGGTACTGATTAACGCCTACGCGCTGGCCGGCCGGTCGGGCACGGCAGGCTCGATCTCGCCCAAGGTAAAGAAGAAGGTGGCGCCCTCATCCACGGCGGCTTCAGCCCACACCACGCCGCCGTGCCGATGGACAATGCGCTTCACCGTGGCCAGGCCGATCCCGGTGCCGGGAAATTCCTTGGCGCTATGCAGGCGCTGGAACGGACCGAAGAGCCGTTCCGCATGGCCGGGGTCAAAACCGGCACCGTTGTCGCGCACGAAGTAGGCGGTCGCGCCGCCGGGCGGCTGCTGCATGCCGACGCTGATCCGGGCTGTATCGCGGCGGCTGGTGAACTTCCAGGCATTGGCGAGCAGGTTTTGCAGGACGACGCGGAGCAACTCCTCGTCCCCTTCGACCGTCAGCCCCTCGGCGATTTCGATCTCGGCTACGCGCTCGGGACCTTCATCGCGCAAAAGCTTCGCCAGCTCGCGCGCGATCCGGCTCAAGTCGACGCGGGTCCGGCGAAGCTCCACGCGGGTGAAACGGGAAAGGCGCAGAAGGGACTGGATAAGCTGTGCCATGGTGCCCGCGGCGTGGTGAATGCGCCCCAGCCAGGCGCGGCTTTCCTCGTCAAGCGCCTCGGGATGTTCCTTGGCCAGCAGTTCGCTGTAGGAGGTGATGTGGCGCAACGGTGCCTGCAGATCGTGCGAAACGGAATAGGCGAAGGTCTCCAGCTCACGGTTGGCCGCGGCCAGCTGCTCGGTCCGCTCGGCCACGCGGCGCTCGAGATCGCGGTAAAGCAGCACGTTTTCCATGGCGACGGAGGCGCTGTTGCCCAGCGCCTGCAGCAACTCGATCTCCGCGTCGGTGGCGGCGTGGCGTTGCGCCCAATAGATTCCGATGGCGCCGATCGGACTCTCCGCTCGGATCGGCACCATGACCAGGCTTTTGACGAAAGTGACGCGGTAGACATCGTGCGGAATGCGCTCATCCGCGTAGATGTCCTTGATGGCCGTGGCGCGCCCGTGGGTCATGGCCCAGCCGCTGATGCAACTGCCGAGCGGGAAACGCTGGCCCTTCCACAAGGGGCCGATCGCATCCTCATTCACGTAATGGCAGAAATCGCCCTCGCGCAGAACGAAGGTCGCGCCATCCGCCTGGCAAAGCCGCCGCGCGGCACGCCGCACGATATCGATAACCGTGTCGAGATCGCGCGCGAGCGACAAATTCTGCACGACTTCCACCAGGCGAAGCGCGCTCTGCTCGCCCGCCCAGCCCGGTGAAGAGGAAGAAGTGTCAACGGTCGGCATAGCATGAGCCATGGTGTTCACCCGCACCGAACAGTGTGACACGGACGCCCGCGCGCGGCAAATCCATTGCCATCGTGTTGGCCGGAAAAGCAGAGGTGTTGTTCACTTTTGAATACCAGACTTGGGCGCGGTGAGTCACACGAAGCGATGCAACCATTCCGTCCCTTTCGTGCATCGGCGTGACCGGGTGCAGGCCTTAATGTGTTACGCACTTGTCTAGTCGATTCCACGCGGCGCCCGCGGTTTGGAGGTGCCAAGTGGGCGCGTGAAGCTCTCGCCGAGTTGACGAAAGGCTCGTATTACATCGATCTGGAACGCGTTCGCCGGGACATCAGGGATTTAAGCCGGGCGTGCTGACCTTGCGTGATCCCACGCGGCTGAAAAGCGAGACTGGTGAGCGAGTCGAAACTGGTGATCAATCCGCAGGCCAGCGGAGACCTCCTTCGCGGCCTATCTGATTCAGCGCCGGCGCCAGATAAGGCGTGAAGGCGGGCGCCGGGTTTTCTAGGGTGAGGCTGCGCGACCCGATAGCTCAAATGGATAGAGCAGCGGTTTCCTAAACCGCGGATCCCAGTTCAATTCTGGGTCGGGTCATGTGCTTCCGGGGATTGACGGGGAATACTGACTTACGGAATGGATTTATTTTATTTTGAATTTCGTTAATTCCGTCCGCTCTCGTCAGTCCCGTCGTTCAGCATTTTAGTTTATTGCGCGAGCATTTCGTCGCAGGCGGCCAGCACCTTCTCTACCGGCGTGTCCTGCATGGTGCCGGCTTTGATCAGCCGCTCACGTTCCGCGGGATCGGCGATGTTCGTGACATCGGTGGTGGTGACGGCGCGGTAGGGCGCGCGCCAGGGCCGAAAGTGCTCCTCCAACGCGCGACCCATCATGGCGACGCAGGGACAGCCGCACGCCGCGGCGAGGTGCATGGCGGCGGTGGCTGGTCCGACGTAAAGCCGCGCGCGGTAGAGCAGCCCGGCCATTTGGCTCCAATCGGCTGCGCCGCGGGTGGGCAGCACGCGCGGTCCAAACTCCGCGCGCAGGGCCTCGGCCTCCGCCACTTCATCCGCCGCGCTGCCGGTGGAGACGATGACGGAGTCAACCCGGGCGAGCAGGTGGGCGCAAACCGTGCGCCAGCGGTCGAGGGTCCAGCGGTTGAAATGCTGGCGCGTGCCTGTCTGGAGCACGGCAAAGTCGGTCAGATGAGCGGCGGGCTCCCAAGGTCGGATGAGCGCCCGGTCGTAGCGCAGTGGCGGAATCTCATCGGGCAGCGGCAGGAACTCGGCAACGGAGCGGTAGTCTTTTTCCACACGATGGCTCCAGCGCCAGTCATGCTTCGAAACGCCGTTGAAGGCGCGAGCCTCCGCCCCGCGCATGGGCGCGGATGGGCGTACGGAGTAGCGATGCCGGGTACGTGCCGCCCGCGCAAAGAGGCGCCCACGATGACCGTCGCCCAGCTCGAAGACGTAGTCGAAGGAGGTCACGGCGAGTCGCGCCAGGATGCCCGCTTGCCGCACCGCGTCCGCCTTGGTGCGTGATTCCTTGTCGACGCCCGCGAGCATGAACATGCGGTCGATTTCCGGGCAGCCGGCGAGGATCGAGTCGCAGCCCCGCCGCACGATCACCCAAATGTCGGCGTCCGGGTAAGCCTGCTTGGCCGCCACCAGTGTGGGGGTGAGAATCAGGGAATCGCCGATGTGCTTTGGCTTGATGAAAAGCAGGCGCATCAGGAGCGGGATTTGGCCGGCGCCGCGGAGGCCGGTCGCGGCAGAGACCGCGCGTTGAGCTTCTGCAGGAGCCAGCCGGTGACGCGCTCCAGCACCTCGTCGCGGTCGTGATCATGCAACAGCAGGTGGTACGACTCGGGATAGAGCGTGAGCTCCTTGTCCGGGCCGGGCAGTCGCGCGAAGAACGACTCGACCCGCTCTTCGCTGATGAAGACGTCGTGCCGCGCATAAAGGACCAGGATGGGCAGGTGCAGGCGCTCCGCCGCCTCCATGCAGCCGCTGATGAGATCCTGAAGGCACTTGAAGAAGCGCACGGTAAAGACGTCGAGCTTGTGCGGTGCGCTCGCGAACCACGCACGGTGCGACTCGTCGCGCGTGACGAGTCGCGGCGCCTTGTCGCGCTTGGCCAGCGGACGGAGGTCCACGCGATGGCCGGGGCGAAGGATCAGCAGCGTGCGAAAGAGGGCGTTCAGCCAGAAGGGCGGCTGCTGCTGGACCGCCACGACGGGCGAGGCGAGAACCAGCGCTGCCGGTTGGTCGAGCGGATCCGCCTGCGCCAGAAAGCGAACCAGCAGCGCGGCGCCCATGCTCTCGCCGTAGTAGAAGAGCGGCAGGCCGGGATGTTGGGCGCGGAGGATGGCAAGAAACGCGCGCAGATCGGCGAACCACGTTTCGATCCGATCGAGATCGCCGCGACGGGCGGGAACGGGATCGTTGCCCTGGCCACGCAACTCGGGCGCGTAGGTGGCAAGGCCGAGCGGCCCGAGTTGCCGCCCCAGCGGTTCATAATCGAGCGCTGCGCCGCTCAGGCCATGGATGGCAACAAGGACAGCGCGCGGTTCTGCATGGCTGGGCCAATGCGAGTAGGAAAAGGTGGCGCCGTCCGGCGCGGTCCACGGATGCTGGGTGCAGGTGGGCGGGAGCACACTGGTTTGTAGCGGGCGGCGGCGCGGGCCGCACGCGTTTTGGGCAGGCTGACTTTGACAGAACCAGCCGGATTGACCAGGGGCCTACGGCCGCGGCTTGAGCTGGTAGTGGATCGTGCCCGGTTCGGGCTCAGTCATGCTGGGGGCGTTGAGCGCGGAGGGCAGTCCGGGGTCGCTTGCATCGCCGAGGTCCGGATTGGGTGAGTCGGCCACGTTGACCTCGGCCCCCACGACCTCGTCCGGCAGCTTCTCGGGATCGACCGGATCCGGCTGTCCGCGGCGGCGCAGCTTGGCGAAATACTCGACCAGCGTCTCGGCCATCTTCGGGCCGATGCCCTCGATCACCGTGATCTCATCCACGCTCGCGTTGCGCAGGCGGTCCATCGATCCGAAATGGCGCAGGAGAAGTTTCTTGCGGTTCTCGCTCACGCCGGGGCAATCGTCGAGGAGACTTTCGTTCATGCGCTGCTTCATGAGGAGCTGATGGTAGCCGTTGGCCACGCGGTGAGCCTCGTCGCGGATGCGCTGGAGAAGCCGGATGGCGCCGGAGCTATGATCGATGACGAGCGGGTTGGGATCGCCCGGGCGGAAGATTTCCTCGCGCTCCTTGGCCAGGCCAATAATGGGCAGATCGCCCAGGCCGAGCGCGTCGAGTTCCCGCTTCGCGCTGCTGAGCTGGCCTTTGCCACCGTCGACCACAATCAGGCTCGGCTTGCGAATGCCATCATTCAACACGCGCGAATAACGCCGCCGCACCACCTCTGCCATGCTGGCGAAGTCGTCCTGACCGGCCACGGAGCGGATGCGATAACGGCGGTAGTTGGCGCGATCAGGCTTGCCGCCGGCGAAGCAAACCATGGAGGCGACCTTGTGGGTGATGGAGATGTTTGAAATGTCGAAGCACTCGATGACCTGCGGGGGCGTCACCATCCCCAGC
>CAJCIA010000067.1 GCA_903970275.1 Betaproteobacteria bacterium | reverse complement strand
GAAACATTCGCGCGAGACTTCCCCCGTTCCACGTTCTTCGCTCTCCGTTCTCCATTCCCCGACGCCTTTGTCCTTTTCACTTTTAACCTTTTCCTTTCGCTAAATCCCCGCCGCCAGCGCCCGCCCGCTCGGCGTCAGCCGCCACTCGGTCAACCGCGACAGCGGGTCCACGCGAAAATCGATATAGGCCTTGTCGCGCAGGTCACGCAGGGCCACCTCCAGCGCCACGCGCGCCACGGCGGGCCGCGACAGATTGAGCGTCAGGTAGAGCGTTTGCTCATCGAGCCAGTAATCCAGGCACGGCTTCAGGATCTTCAGCACGCGCGCCTGCAGCAGCGCGCCGGGATCGGTGTAGAACGGTTCGGTTTCAGGTGGGGTCATGGTATTCATATCAATGTCCGCGCGGCGTCACGCCGGTCTTGTGCAGCAGGTCGACGATTTCGCCCGGGAGCCGCTGCAGCTTGTTGTTGAGGTCGTGGGTAAGCAGGTCCACGCGCTGATGCGCGCCCTCGACGCGGCCGCGCACCTCGGAGAGATGGGTGGATTGCTCGTGCCGCAACTGGTTGAGCTCGGTGCGGAGTTGCTTGAGCAGCTTCTCCAGCTCCTGCTCGAGCGAAGGCTTGCGCTTGAAGTGGTCGATGAGCTTGAGAAAAATCAGCAGGATGGCGCCGAGCGCGGCCGCATCAATGAGCCAGCCCGACATATGCGCCGCATCCGCCGTCGGAAACTCCTGCGCAAAGACGTGTAGCCGGTAGCCGTCGACCTCCGGGCGACGGACGCCCGCCGCCCAGCTTCCCAAGTTCCCCAACTCCTTCTCTATATAGAACAGGAAATCCATATTCATTTCGTCCCCTCCCTAGGATGTTGCTCCCGGCTTGGGGGTGGTTGGGGCGGCCGCGCCGGCACTAAGATCGGAAGCGGCGCCGTTGTTGAAAGTGGTTCCGCCGTTGCTGGCGGCGCCCACCGAAAGGAGCTCAGCGCACTCGGCGGCAAGGTCAGCGGCCCGGGCCCGGGCATAGAGGCCGAGGAGGGCGAAGCCGTCCAGGCCGGGCTGGAGAGCGTGCAGCTGCTCAGCGTCGGCGACGGTAACGTGGACAAGGATGCCGTGCTGCAGGCCGGCAAGACGCAGGTTGAGAGACTCGAGACGGTGAGACAGAAGATCGTCCTTGAAATTTTCGACATCGGTGGCGGCCTGGTTGATGGCGGCATTGAGCCGCCGGGTTTGGGTCTGGTGCAAAAGATCGTCGACCAGGTGCAGCAATTGGCCGGTCGCGTCTGCTAGTTCGGTGATCATTCGGTTTCTATATGAAAAGGGTTGGTGAAATTGGAGGAAATTGGGCCGCCGCGCGGGGCGCTTGGGGACGATTCCGTGAGGGTGAGGCGTCCTCTAGGCCAGAGGCGCTCGCCGCACGGCGGCCGCTTTTTTCCTTCTAGGTGGCGCGCTGGTTTTTGGGTCCGTTCGCGTGCATGGGATGAGTGGTCAGGATGAGGAAAGGTCCTCGGACCACCGGCGCAGGGCCGGTAGCCGGCGTGGGTTTAGTCACGCCAGTCCGACTTGCCATGGTCGAGGAAATCGCCGATGCGGTTGACGGTGTCCTTGACCAGCGAGGCCAGGAAGAAAATGATGACGCCTTCGGACGGCGGGACGCCGGGGATCGCGTTGAGTGCCGCGATAAATCCCGCCGCCTTCGTCACGAAGGAGAGAACCAGCAGTGCATTTGTCATGCGCCTTTTATCGCATGAAAATCACGCCGCACGTTATCGCTGGAGGACCTGGAGGACCTGCGCGCCCTAAAAAGATAAGTAAGTTAGGCTATAGAAGCCAAATAAGAAACCCGCCCACTTTTCGGCCCCCAATTCTATATGGCCGGCCCTTCCCCAAACCCGCCCTCGACAACCTTCCGCCCCGCTCCATCCTACCCTCATGCGCGTCGAGCTCATCAACACCGGCACCGAGCTCCTCATCGGCCAGGTCGTCAACACGCACGTGGCCTACCTTGGCCAAAGCCTTCTCGGCCTCGGCCTTCGGATCGAGCGTGCCGTCACCGTCCCCGACGGCCTCGCCATTGCGGAGGCCTTCGAGGAGTCCCTGAGCCGCGCGGACCTCATCGTGGTGACAGGCGGGCTGGGACCGACCTCCGACGACGTCACCCGCGAGGCGGCGGCCGAGGCCTTCGGGCTGGAACTGATCTTCCACCCCGAGATCCTCGAAGGCATCGCCGCCAAGTTCGCCGCCCGCAAATTTCAGATGAACGAGCTCCAGCGCCAGCAGGCGATGGTGCCCCGCGGCGGCGTGGTGCTCGCGAACAACTTCGGCACCGCGCCGGGGCTCATCATCCAGAACGACAAGACGGTGGCGGTGCTCCTGCCCGGGCCGCCCGGCGAGCTGAAGCCGATGTGGGAGCAGCAGGCGCTGCCGTGGCTGCGGGACCGCTTCGCCGACCGGCTGCGGCCCGTGCACGAGCGGACGCTGCGACTTTTGGGCGTGGGCGAGACGGCAGTGCAGCTGGCGGTGGAGAAGGAGTTGCTGGCACTGGGGCCCTTGGAAATCGGCTACTGCGCCCGCCCGGGCGAGGTCGACCTGCGGCTCATTGCGGCGGACCGGAGCTTGCTGGACCGCGCGGTGACGCTGGTGCGGGGTGCGCTGGGCGATTCCATCTATACGGATGCGCCGGAGACGATGGAGGAAGCGGTGGTGAGACTGGCGCGAGCGGCAGGGATGACGATCGCAACGGCAGAATCGTGCACGGGCGGTCTGGTGGCAGGGCGGATCACGAATGTGCCGGGAAGTTCGGCGGTCTTTCGCTACGGTTGGGTGACGTACGCCAATGAGGCGAAGACGGCAGAGCTGGGTGTGCCGGCGGACATGCTCGCAACGCACGGGGCGGTGAGCGAGGAGACCGCGCGTGCGATGGCGGAGGGTGCGCTACGCGCGAGCGGGGCGGATGTCGCGGTATCGGTGACGGGCATCGCAGGCCCGGAGGGCGGGTCGACGGAGAAGCCGGTGGGACTGGTCTGGTTTGGCGTGGCGCGGCGCAATGGGGAAGCGACGGCGCTGCAGCGGAATCTGTCGCAAACGCGGGGACCGTTTCGGATGATGGCGACGCAGGTGGCGCTGGATTTGGTGCGGCGGGCGTTGGGTGAGTTTGGCGGTTGGGATGGCGAGAGCAGTGTGCGGAAGCGGGCGATGTCCCCTCCTCGTGGGTGCGAGCCGTGCGTGCGGGATGGATGAGCAAGTGCCTTCCAAGTCTGGAACCTTTTCCTATAGCGGCTGAATTCCCGCCGCTGCTGCGGCCTCTTGAAATGCGGACGTCGCCGGCTACCTCGGAGCTCGTGCAAGTTAAGATTGTTCGTTCTGGCGGGCCGGCTTAAGCCGTCAGATGTACTGGGACGTTCCGAAACGGAACTTGGGAACGAGGGCAAATGGCGGCGGTCGCTTTGTGTCGCGGTCACTGACAGCGGCGCCTCTATTCTATTGAAGACGGAAAAGGGTGTGAATAAAGTGGGATCGCCTCGACATGGACAAGACGACTGTTGCTAAAAAGGGTCGAATAAATATTGTTGTTCATTTGTATACACACCGCTACGTTCCTCTCCTATGGCCGCCAAAACCGAAGTGAAACCCGAGATGAAACCCGACGTGAAGGACAAGGCGCAGGGCGTCCGCGACAAGAACCTGGAGCTGGCGCTGCAGGCGATTGCGAAGGAGTACGGCGACGGGTCGATCATGCGGCTGGGTGACGAGCACTCGAAGCTTTCGGTGGAGGTGATTCCGACGGGATCAATCGCGATCGACCAGGCGCTGGGCGTGGGCGGTTTTCCGCGCGGGCGTATCATTGAGATTTTCGGTCCGGAATCGTCGGGCAAGACAACGCTGACGCTGACGGTGATCGCGCAAGCGCAGGCAATGGGCGGGGTGGCGGCGTTCATTGACGTGGAGCATGCGCTCGATCCTTCCTACGCGCGCAAGCTGGGCGTGAACATGAACGAGCTGCTGGTCTCGCAACCGGACTCGGGCGAGGAGGCGTTAACAATCGCGGAGACGCTGATCAAGAGCAACGCGGTGGACGTGCTGGTGTTGGACTCGGTGGCCGCGCTGATCACGAAGGCGGAGCTGGAAGGCTCGATGGGCGACGCGACCGTGGGCGCGCAGGCGCGGCTGATGAGCCAGGCGATGCGCAAGCTGACGTCGTTCATCAGCAAGGCGAAGACGGTGGCGATCTTCACCAATCAGATTCGCGAGAAGATCGGCGTGATGTTCGGCAACCCGGAAACGACGCCGGGCGGTCGTGCCCTGAAGTTTTACTCGTCGGTGCGCGTGGACATTCGGCGCATTGCGGCGATCAAGACGCCGGACGGTCAGGTGCTGGGCAACCGCACGAAGGTGAAAATTGTGAAGAACAAGGTGGCGCCACCGTTCCGCGAAGCGGAGTTCGACATCATGTACAACGAGGGCATCTCGAAGGAGGGCTCGCTGCTCGACCTGGCGGTGGAGTTGAACACGATCGAGAAGAAGGGCGCGTGGCTCTACTTCGAGGGCAACCAGGTGGCGCAGGGCCGCGACGCGGCGAAGGCCGAGCTGAAGGCGAACAAGGAGCTCTATAAGAAAATCGAAGCGGCGACGCTGAAAAAGCTGAGCGGCGCGGTGGACAAGCCGGACGTGCTGGGCGGCGCGGCGTAAGGCGCGCGCGGGGTCGGCAGGCAAGGGAAACGCGGCTCCGCCGCTTCCGTTCGCTTCTGCTCGCTCCGTTGTCGGGCCGATGCGGGCTACTTGCGGGGGGCGGGGCGCTTATCTCGACGAAATAAAGTTCGTCGCTCTCGGCGGGGGTCGGGATAGAAGAGATCCATGAACGACAACCCGGGAGAATCGCCGGTCGTGGCGCCGACGCGGCGCGTGGCGCGGATCGTCTTCGTGACGTTCCTGCTGACGTTCATGACGTCGCGGGTGGTGGTGATCCTGATCATGGCGCGGAGGATGCCGGATTTCTTCCTGCACTTGGGCAGCACGCATGTCCATCACCTGAACTATGGGATCTTCCTGCTTTCGGCGGTGGGCGCCACGCTGTTGTTTGAGAATCCGGTCGGGCGGCTGCGGCTGGCCTGCGCGGTGGCGTACGGATTCGGGATGGCGCTGACGTTCGATGAATTCGGGATGTGGCTGCATCTCGGTGGGAGCTACTGGCAGCGGGCGAGTTTCGATGCGGTGATCGTGGTGCTGAGCCTCTTTGGCATCATCGCCTACTGGCCGCCGCCGGGGAAGATGAAGGCGCACCATTGGATTGTGGGCGTGGTGGTCGTGGCGGCGACGGCGCTGTTCTACGTGGTGCTATTTCGCTCGCTCAATTATGCGGGGATGAAGTTTGGGCCGACGTTTCAGCAACTGGAGCAGAACGGGCCGAGTTAGGAAGTCCGGTAGTTCACGTTGGAGGCCGGATGAGGCCGCTCCGCCGCTTCCGCTCGCGCTGCTCGCTTCGGCATCGGGCCGATGCCGACTACCTTCGGAGGCTTTCTCGTTATGCGTCCGTCGCCCGGAGGTCGACGGCTACCGGGATGGCGCTTCGCGCTGATGGCGGCGGATGAGAAAAGCGCCGCCGGCAAAGGCTAGGAGCATGACCGCGTCGCTGAAGTCGTTCGTGAGGATGACGGGGAGCGGGAGGCCGAAGCGGTAGTGAGCGACGTAACGCAGGTGAATGGTGCTTTCGCCGGACGGGACTGCGACGGCCCGCAGGAGGTAGTCGGCGCGGAGGAGCGGGGCGGGCTTGCCGTTGACTTCGGCCTGCCAGTCGGGGTCGTACTGGTCGTTGATGAGGACGTAGCCGCCGGGGGAGCGGGCGAGGTGGAGGTCGATGTTGTGCGGGGAGTAGCGGGTGATGTCGATGCCGATAGCGGGCTGCGGAGCGGCGGGGTGGTCCTTGGTCGCGAGATAGGCGGGGGGCGGGGCGCCGGGCTGGGGGGTGAGCAGGATGCTGGCGCGCGGGTTCCAGGTGAGGTCGCTGAGGGTTTCCAAGTTCTCCTGGTCGGTGCCGAGCCGGGCG
>CAJCIA010000066.1 GCA_903970275.1 Betaproteobacteria bacterium | reverse complement strand
TCGGCGGCGCTCTTGGCCGTCTTTAATTCCACCTGCACGCGATGGCGTTCCGTGCTGTCCTTGCTGATGACGGCCACGCCGCTGACGCCGTCGGAACCGTGGATCGGGTTGAAGGAAAGTTCGTAGAACCGCTCGCCGGTGAAGCTCATGTAGCGCTGCTCCACCACGAAGCGCTCGCCGCGCAGCGCGCGCTGGTAAAAGGCGATCTCCTCCTCGCGCCAATCCTGCGGAATCAGGTCGGTCAGCCGGTCGCCCGCCTTCAGCACGTAGCCGGTCAGCTCCACGAACATGCGGATGAACGGCGCGTTGAACGTGATGAGCCGGTAGTCGGCGTCGACCGACCAGAGGCTGTCTTCCACGCTGCCGATCAGCGCCTGCAGCTTCTCCTCCGAATCGTGCCGCTGCGTCTCGTGTTCGGACCGCGCGGTGACGTCCTCCACCACGCCGTCGATGAAGAGGATGTCGCCGTCCGCATCGCGCGTGGCGCTCGCGTGCTCGCGGATCAGGCCCGTCGTGCCGTCCGCGCGCCGGATCGTCGATTCAAAACCGCGCACCGTGCCGCGGCCGAGCTGCCGCAGGAATTCGTCGCGCCGCTTGGGCTCGGCATAAAAGGAGAAGCCGGGATGGGCCGCGGCGGCATGGAGGTCCCCAGCTTTTGCTAGCCCGTAAATGCGCGCCAGCTCGTCGTTCGCGTTCAGCAATTCACCGGTCGTTGTCGTCCGATAGACGCCAAAGAACGCGCGCAAATCGAATCCCTGCGACCGGTCGGGCATCATCGCAGCCGCACCCAGGTTCGACGAAGAGACGCTCACGTTCGTATCTCGTCATTTCCCGGCCGATTCTGAGCGCCTACTTCGCTTTTAAAATAATCGTAAGCCACACAAGCGGCGGGACTTGCCTGCCACTAGGCAGAATGGTTCTAATATCGGCCCCGCCGCGTTGGCGGAGCCTCTTGGACGACACGATTTAGCATTTTGCTAAACAGCTCTTGATCAGAAACCTACATGCTGGACGGTCGGCTTGCCCTTCCATGACGGCACCGCCGTTGCTCTTCGGGGGCATGCCAGTGGTATCGCTTTGTCTTTTGCATCGGCGCGGATGTTTCGTGGAGGCGGGATGGCGTCGGAACTGATTCCCGTTCCCGACGATCTCGGCTTCGAGCCGACGATTCGCGGCCTGGAGACCAAGCAGCGCGTTTTCGACCGCTACGTGCTGCGCCGCATCCTCGGCCGCGGCGGCATGGGCATTGTCTGGCTGAGCCATGACGAGCGGCTCGAGCGCGATGTCGCGCTCAAGTTTCTGCCCGACGCGATCAACTTCGATCCCTCCGCGCTCGACGACCTCAAGCGCGAGACCCGCCGCTGCCTGGAGCTCACGCACCCGAACATCATCCGCATCTACGATTTCGTGAAGGACGAGCAGGCCGCTGCCATCTCGATGGAATACATCGATGGCCAGACGCTGGCCGCGCTGCGCATCGAGCAGACCTCGCGCTGCTTCGAGGTCGGCGACCTGCGCAACTGGATGATCAAGGCCTGCCAGGCCCTGCACTACGCGCACGAGGAAGTCGGCGTGGTGCATCGCGACCTCAAGCCCGCCAACTTCATGGTCACCACGCGCGGCCAGATGAAGGTGGCCGATTTCGGTATTGCCCAAAGCGTCGTCGACTCGATGAGCCGGCTGACCCTGCGTCGCAGTTCCAGCGGCACGCTCGCCTACATGAGCCCGCAGCAGCTCAACGGCGAAATGGCCAAGCCTTCCGACGATATCTACGCGCTCGGCGCCACCATTTACGAGCTGCTTACCGGCAAGCCGCCCTTCCACAGCGGCGACGTGCCGTTCCAGATCCGCCTCAGCGTCCCGCGCTCCATGGCAGCCAAGCGGCAGGAACTGGAAGTGGTCGGCGAGCCGATCCCCGCCGCGTGGGAGGAAGCCATCGCCGCCTGCCTGGCCAAGATTCCCGAGGAGCGGCCTGCCACCATGGCCGAACTGGGCGAACGCCTGCGCGCCGCCAGCCCCACCCGCCGGCTGCCCTCCGTTTCCGCCAAGCCGCTGCCCGACTCGCCGCGCCTGGTCCCGCCCCTCTTCGCGCCGACCACGGCGCATGCTTCCACGCCGCCGACTTTATCCGGCACCACGTCCCCCGTCCTGCCCCTCCCTGACACCCAATTTCAGACGCGCCAGCGCGGCTGGGCCGGGTTGGTGGCGCAGGCCCGCAGCTCCATCGTTGGGATAGCCGCGGGCGGAGTGGCAGCAGTCGCGCTGCTTGTCCTCGCTCTCTTCTTTCTCCTGCCGCGTCAGCATCGCGACACCGCCGCCGTGGCCACTCCCCTCACTGTCGCGGCACCGGCGGCCGGCGCGGCTTCCGTCGCCAGCGCGCTCGAGACGCAGCCGCCCGCGGCCGATCCCGTGCCCGTCCCCCCCGCTGCGCCCGCGCCTGTTCCGGTCGCGCCCAAGCCGGCGGAATTGCGCGTCGACTCCACGCCCACCGGCGCGCTCGTGCACCTGGACGGTAGCCCCGACCAGCGCACGCCCGCCGTCTTCACCGCGCTTTCGGCCGGCCTCCACGCCCTCACGCTTTCCGCCGATGGCTACCAGCCCCTGCACCAAACCGTCACCACCGCCGCCGGCGCCAGGCTCGACCTCGGCGTGCTCCCCCTCGCCCGCCTCGCCGGCAATCTCAATCTCGCCACCGTCCCTCCCCACGCCCAATACACCCTGGAGGGCCTGGAGAACGTGCGCGACATCCAGAAATCGGGCACCACCCCGGACTACTTCCCCGCTCTCCCCGCCGGCACCTAC
>CAJCIA010000065.1 GCA_903970275.1 Betaproteobacteria bacterium | reverse complement strand
CCTCCCGCCGCTCCTCGCCCAGCGCCCAGACCGCCGCCGCATAGGCCAGGTGCACGCCCCCGAAGACGGCGGCCATGATCCCGGAGACGGTCAAGGTCGACGGCTGGACCTGCCCCGGCGCGAGAAAAAGATGCTTCCACGTGGCCAGAAGCACCCCGCCAATCACGAAGAAAGTCGCACCCAGCGCCACGAGCGAACGCGGCGCGAAATGCTGCGTGGCCAGCAGCGCCAGTCCGTAAAGCACGATCCACAACATGCACAGGTCGATCGGTCGGTGCACCACGCAGGTCAGGATGCCCGCGATCAGGAACGACGGCGCCACGCTCGCCATCGCCGTCTTCATTCCCGCCGAAAAAAATCGCTCGCCGCGCCCGACCGCTCCGCGCCACAGGACGATCGCGTTGCTCAGGCCTGTCAGGACCAGCACCACCAGCCACACGACAAGGAATTGCCGCGGCGTCAGGTTCGCGTGCCGCACATGCTTGGCATAATAGGCCGTGGCGAAAGCGCCCAGGCTCAGTAGCCCCCCGATCAGCGCCGTCGGCGCGGAAAGCGCCCGGTAAATCGTCGCCCGTTCCATGAGCGAGCGAATCACCCGCAGTTGCTCCCGCGGATCGTCCAGTTCGGTCATCACGATATACTTTGTACTGCAAAGCTCGGGATCTGGCAAGGACATTTCTTTCAGGCGTCAGATGGAAACACGAAGTCTGCCCGGTGGGCCGCAGATTCTCCAACCCCGCTCAAGGCAGAGTGGATCCGAACGTATAATCCCCAGAACCGACGAGGAAAACCGCGGCCCCTGTTTCCATCTTGAGGAACTTCACTCCGTTGGCGTGGGCAGCAGGTGCGGAACCTTCCGTGACCGCATTGGTGGCTGCCGGGACGTAAACCGTCGCTGTCGTATTGGACGGAATGATCACGTGCAGCGTCAGGGCCGACCCTGAACGCGTCCATTCGCTGACGATCTTTCCGGAAATCGAGTCATAACTCGACTTCACTTCCGTCAAGTCTCCCACCACGTCCGGGCGGATAACGATCTTGGCAAAGCCCACCCCGGCCGGGTCGTTTTGGATTCCGCCGAGATGACTGAAAAACCATTCGTTGAGCTGCCCAAACATGAAGTGGTCCTGCGACGCGCCGCCGTTCCACCCCTCCGTCAGACTCGTCTTGCCCTGCTTCACTTGCAGCCCGTAGCCCGAGGTGTCGGTGTTGTAGGTGCTGTAAATCAGGTCGGAGTGTCCACCGTCCGCCAGCGCGTCGAGCAAGGCTTGCAGGCAAACCTCGCCCACAGTTGTTTGATGGGCCTGGAAGTTGGTGACCAAATCCTGCAGCACGGCCGGTCGTGCCGAGGGATCCACCATGTCGAAGGCCAGCGGCAAGGCGTCGGACGCCTCCGACCCCATGGCGTAGGAATTGGTCTCCGCATGGAGGAACTGCTTATTGAACGCGGCCAGGATTTGATCCGCCTGCTGTTTGTATTGCGCCGCATCGTCCGGCTTCCCCAGCAGGGTAGCGATCTGACTGAGAACCCGCGCATCCTTGAAATACGTCGCCGTGCCCGTCAGAGGGACAGGCGTCTTTTCATGATTAAACCAATCTCCCAATCCAATATTAAGAATGTTGTCCTTCGCCATCGAGTTGAGGAACGCAAAGTACGTTTTCATCGTGCCATAATACCGGCGGAACAAATCGACATCGCCGTCGAAGAGATACTGCTGCCACGGAATCAGGATGCAGGCGCTGCCCCATTCCGGCGGGTTGCAAAACTTGTTATTGTCCGGATGATGCATGAAATCGGGTGCAGTCGAGGGCACGAGGCCGCCTGCTCGCTGCGAATCGGTCATGTCGTTCAGCGTCTTCGCCATCAGGGTCGAAACGTCGAAGTTATAGCGCAGCGCCGGACCGTTCAGGTGATCCTGCTCCAGCCAGCCCCGCTTCTCGCGCGTCGGGCAATCGGTCAGCACACTCACCATGTTGTTCATCTGCGCCCATCGAATCAGCGTATAGATTTTGTTGAAAAGCTCGTTCGAGCACGTGAACTGCCCCACCACCGGCACATCGGTATGGATCGTATCCCCCTCGATCGACTCCACGGCCGGAAGTTCCGTGCTGCCCGCCGCGGGCGTTAGCTCCACCTTCAGATAGCGCCCACCGCGATAAAAGAAGTGCGAGAAATAAGCCTCGTCTCCCTGCCCGCTTAGCGTGTAGGTCCAGTACGATTTGCCGCCGCACATTGTGTCGTTAATGTCGCCCGTGCGGCCGAGCAGTTCCGAGGGTGTCACCTTCACGGCCGACCCCGCCGGCCCCTTCACCGTCATGCGGAGCATGAGGGACGCGTTCTGTCCCAGATCGTAAATCGTCACGCCCGGTTCCAAAACCGTCTGGTTGGCCGGCTTGAGCACATCGAAGGCATGGATCGGCGACGCTGAAGCCGAAAGTCCTTTCAGGACCCCGCCCGGGCCCGTCGTGAGCGTCGGTGCGTCCCAGGTCGAATCGTCGAAGCCCGGCTTGTCCCAATTAGCCTGCACGAGCCGTGCATCGAAATCCTCGCCCCCATAAGCGGACGAATAGGAGATCGGCCCGGAAAAGCAGCGCCAGCGCCCATCCGTCACCACGTTCGTGACCGACCCGTCGCCATACTCCAGCCGCAGCAGCACGATCGCCTGGAGCGGACCGAAAAATTGCGCCACGTGCGTGTTGCTCGAAAAACGGCCCCCGTGCAGCAGATACATCCCGTTGCCGAGGAAAAGCCCGACCGCATTTTTTCCCGGCTGCAGTTGCGCCGTCACGTCGTAGGTATTGTAAAGGCAGGTCTTGCTGTATGTCGTCCAACCGGGACTTAGCAGATCGTCGCTTACCCGCGCGCCGTTCAGCGTCATCTCGTACTGGCCCAGCCCGCACACCTGGACCACTGCCCGCTTCAAGCCCGGCTTCACCGTAAACTCATTGCGCATCGTCACCGTTTCATACTTCGCCATCGGCCCCTTCAGGTCGGGCTGCGTCGCCGGCACCGGCGCACTGATCCAACTGGCGCCGGCCCAATCGGCCGCGTTTAAAACCCCCATTGTCCAGCGCGCCGGCGCACTCCACGCCGAGACCGCCCCGCTTTGGTCCCACACCTTCACCTTCCACCACACCGGCTCATGCGAGACCAACGGCTTGCCCGCGTACGCCACCTGATTCATCTGCCCGGTTGCGATTCGGCCCGAATCCCACAAATCCCCCTGGTTTCCGGCCAGGATTTCCGGCGTCGAGGCCACGAGCACCTCATAGCCCGTTTGCGACAATCCCCGCGCCTTCGCATCATCGGCCTGCAAGATCCAGCCCAGCCGCGGCGGCGCCGAATCGATGCCCAACGGATCGACCCGATAATCACACTTCAGCGCCGTGGGAATCACGCTGGAGGGAATCGGGCTGGTCGGAGCGCTTTGGCCCCTCGTCTCGAGCGCGGGAAGAAGAAAGCCCAGAGAGCCCAGCAACAGCCTTGCTCCGAAACCGGGTGAAAGAATCTCGATCAAAAATTTCATGGGTTGTGTCGTCAATGACAGCGACGCGCCGCTACTTCAAATTCGCCTTGGAAAAGAGCCAGAACCCGACGCCTTGGAAGATGATGTTCGGCGTCCAGGCGATCAGTTCGGGATAGAAGCCGGTGTGCGTGCGCAGGGCGCGGCCCAGCACCACGAGCAGCCAGTAAACCAGCACGACGCCGAGCGCGATCATCAGGCCGATCGACGTCTCGCGCCGCTGCGTCTGGATGGCCAGCGGCACGCCCACGATCACGAAGGTCAGGCAGGCCAGCGCGAAGGAGATGCGGGCTTGGAACTCGGTCAGGTAAGGCGTGGCCAGCTCGCCGGTCTGCCCGCCTTGCATCGCCTCGATCATCTGGCTGATTTCCGGCAGCGTCATCCACGAAAGCTGCTTGTGCGCCTTCTCGTAAAAGCTGTTAAGCGAGATGGAAAGCTGCCCCTGCCCGGCCGTCTCGCCCGGCTCCATCTTGGAGATGTCGCGCAGGTCCGGGTAACGCTCGCCGCGCTCGTCGTAGAGCGTGATCAGCAGCACCTGGTGCTCAATGTCCACCGTGACATCGGCGTGGTCGGCGCGGATGGAATTGACCAGGTTGCCCTGCTCGTCGAGCTGCCAGATGAACACGTGGTGCATCTGGTTGTTGATCTTCTTCTCGAAGTAAATGCGCAACCCCGGAATCTTATCCAGCACGATCTGCGGGGTGAAAAGCGCCTGCGGATTGCTCGTCACGATGTCGTGCATCATGTCGCTGGTCTCCTCGCGGCACTTCGGCTCGACGGAGGCCACGAGGTAGAACTCCAGCAGGCTGCAGAACGCCGCGATGATGATCACCGGCGCGACGATCGGCGCCAGCCCGATCCCCGAGGCCTTCACCGCCAGCAGCTCGCGATCCGACGACATGCGCCCGAAGATGATCAGGACCGCCGCCAGCAGCCCAGCCGGGATGGTGAAGGTCAGCATCGTCGGCACGAGCAGCAGGGCGATCTTCACCGTAATCCACATCGAGAGATCGGTGTAGAGGATCTTCTGGATCATGCGGAAAAGATCCACCGCCTCGAACATGAAGGTCAGCACGCCGACGATCGCCGCCGTCAGCAGCAAGATCTCGCGGTAAATGTAATTGTGGATCAGAGTCACAACCGTCGCCCAGAAATCGGGCAACGGCCATCTCACCGCAAAACCGGCGCAAGGTGAAACCCTTTTTGCCAAGCCGGTGCAAGGCGTGAAGAACGGACGCGAACGCAGTGCGCTAATTTGGAAGCAGCCGACTTAGAAAGAAGATGATCACCATGGTCACACCCAGAGCCGCCCAATCATTTGTCGATGGGAAAAAGTGCAGCTACGCAATCCAGCAAACGGCCCCAACGGTGCATAATCCAAATGTGGCTAGGAGATGTGGTTTCTTCATCTGCGTTGCGCCACGATAGCCGCTGCGCGCGCGAAAGCAGTTCAAATGAGCAGCTACCAAACCGCGCTGGGTTTTTGGCCGCGAGGCCCTACAAGCGAGACGTGGAGGCCTCCCCCGATATCCTGCGGCTGTTGCGCTCCGGCGACGAGCCGGCTTGGCGTGAGGTGCACCGCGAGCATTACCCGCGCCTCTGGAGCAGCGTCCAGCGCATCCTCAACAATCCCACGCTGAGCGACGACGTGGTGCAGGAGACCTTCATCAAGGCCCATCGCGACATCCACCGCTTTGCCGGGCAGTCGCAGCTCGGCACGTGGCTTTACCGCATCGCCATCAACCAGGCGCTCGACACCATGCGCAAGAAGGTGCGCACCGACCGGTGGCTCTCCTTTCTTTCTCCCATCGCGGCGGAGGACACCAACCTCCCGCCCATGCCCGAGGGCGAGGTCGCGCCCGCCGCCTCGCTCGGCTTGGAACGGGCCGAGTTGCGCGAGCGGATTGCCGGCGCCATGGCCGAGCTGAGTGCCGAGCACCGGGCCGTGGTCCAGCTACGGCTGGTGGACGAACTCAGCCTCGAGGAAACGGCACGCCTCTTGCGGTGCAAGGCCGGTACCGTCAATTCCCGGCTCCATTACGCCTGCGAGCACCTGCGCCGCAAGCTGGCTCGCAAGGGGTCGGAATGAAGGTCCTGAAAAAAAGAAGAAGAAAGAAGGATAACCTTGAAGGATTTGTCCGGCTCGACGTCATAAGAAACGGAGGAGCGGTCCCGGCCGAGGCTGGGGCCTGTTTCCATTTTCATGAACGACCACCAACTCAGAGACCTTCTGGCCGAGACCTCTCCGGTTTTACCGGGGCAGGAAGCGCGTGCCTGGATGCGTCTGCAGGAGCGCCGACAGAAGCCTGCGCCCGTGGCCTGGCTGACGTGGCGTTCGCTGGCCGGTGGCGCCGTGGCGTTGATGGCCCTCCTCCTGATCACGATTCATTCCGCCGCGCCTGCGGTGGCGCCGGTCTCGGCCTCCAGCCAGTCGCCGGGCATTTTTGCCACGGCCTTTTATTCCCAGCCGGCCCACGCGCAGGTTGTCTGGCTCAACGGCATGGAGCCGGCCACGGACGCCCCGACGTACATGGATCGCACGGGCAGCGTGGACGAACACGCGTCGCCACCTTCCTCGCCCGACTCCCTTTAATCGTCATGGCGGGGCGGACCAAGCCATGAGAATCGCACTTCTTGTCGGGCTGGCCTTGGTCCTCGCCACCATGCCGGCGCAGGCCGCGGGCAAGCTGTGGGTGGCACTTTATTGCGGCAACGATCATGGCGGCGGCCCGCAGGCCTCACCCCGCATGAGCGAGCGCCTGCGGCAGGTTTTCGGGTTCACTACCTACCATTTGCTGAAAGGCGA
>CAJCIA010000064.1 GCA_903970275.1 Betaproteobacteria bacterium | reverse complement strand
ATGAACGATGTTAAACGCTGTTGAACACTGTAAAACAGCCAAAAGTCCATTTTTAAGTCCCGTATGTCTGCCATTCCATCACTCGGGCGGTCGTCGATTATAAGATGCTTGCGACTTTCGTCAGTCTCTATCTCTTGCCCGCAGCGTCCAAGGAGCTACCCAAAGGCCGCCAGAACTTCTCGCGACGGTGCGGGTTTACGGCTAGACCATGAGACGGGACAGAGCCGGTACCAATCGTCGAGATTTTTTGAGGAACGTGGCGCTCGGCGGTGCGGGCGTAACGCTTTATGGCTGGGGCAGGAGTGCTTCCGCCCAGCCAGCTCCGGACAACTCCACGATGGCGGCCGCACGGCGGACTCTCCCGCTTAATCCGCAATGGCGGTTCCAGAAAGAGGAAGCGGCCGACTCCGCCAACCCATCGCCCGTGAACACGCCTGCGCGCGCCGCGGCCGGCTTCGACGATAGTGCGTGGGACGCGGTCGGCGTGCCGCATTGCTACAACGATCTCGACACGTATCAAAACGCCAACAGCAGCGCGACTTACCAGGGCAACGCCTGGTACCGAAACCGCTTCCAGCTTGATGTGTCGGCGCAGGGGAAGAAGATTTTCCTCGAGTTCCTGGGCGTGAACATTGGGACGGCGGTCTATGTGAACGGGAAGTTCAAGCCCGGCAACACAGCGGTCCCCCAGCCTGGCCAGGTGACGCACATAGGCGATTTTCTGCCCTTTGTTCTTGATGTGACCGACGACCTCCGTCTGGGCTCGGAAAATGTGATCGCGGTGCGGGTCGGCAACATCAGCACCAAGCCCGGTTACGCGCACGACAAGACTCCGCCGCCGTTCGTCGGAACGAGCTTCTACCAGCCGCCTGGCTTCGGAACGAAGATCGACTTTGGCATGGGCTGCGGCGGAATCGTGGGCCCGGTTTCTCTCTATACGGCCAGCAAAGTGCATGTGCCAGCCAACGCCTATTCGCCTCTGCAGAAATGGGGAACCTGTGTGGGCACGGTTTCGGCCTCGGCTGAGACTGCAAAAATCCGCGTTCAGACCAATGTCGAAAACGAGAGCACGAGTCCAGCCGAGGTCACGCTGGCCACGCGCATCCTCGATGCTTCCGGCAGCGTTGTGGCCACGCTCCCGCCGGAGATCCGCACGCTCAAGCCGGGCGAAACCGGCCTCATCGACCAGACGGCCGACATGGCGCATCCCCAACTCTGGTGGCCAAACAATAGCCCGTACGGCAAACCCCATCTCTATCGCGTGGTGAGCGACGTGCAGGCAGGCGGCGTCACGGTTGACTCGGTTGAAAGCCCGCTCGGCATCCGGATGATCACTTGGGACGACGATTACTGCTATGTGAACGGGCGGAAGCATCTGCTCAATGGCGTCGGCCACCGCAACCTCTATCCCGCGCTGGGTTCGGCCGTGCCGGCCGATTTGCAGTGGAAGGATGTGATGCTGATGGCTGACGCCGGCGCCAACCTGCTGCGAGTAGGCCATGTGCCGGCGTTCGTCGAGACGGTAAAGGCCTGCGACGCCCTGGGGATCATGGTGCTGATGAACAGCGGCGACAACGAATGGTCGCTCGGCAGCGAACCAGGCGTGACTTATAAGAAGGAGTACGACCGGGACATGATCATCCGGTTTCGCAATCACCCTTCCGTGATAGCTTGGGAATCGAACAACGGCATGGCGCACTACTCGCCAAAGGAGACGATGGCCATCGCCGACCAGTGGGACTTCATCCAGCCGCGCATCGTCGGTAGCCGCGACAAGTCCGATTATTTTCCGACCGACCGGAAGATCATGATCGGTTACACGAACAGCTATAAAAAGGTGAAAGGCTCGCCCAGCCTGAATTGGGAGGCCTACTTCGGGGACTTCCACAAGGACAAGGCGACGGGTCTGCGAAACCGTTCCTTTGTCGGTGCACGATTCGACTATGCGAACGAAAAGGCCATCGCCGACCGTTATGTGACCGATTACCAGAAAAACATTCGGGATCAGGCGGCCGGGTGGATCGCGTGGATGCTGGAGGAGACGCAAGGCGAAGGTTACCTCACTTACCTGAACGGCATGAGCCAACAGAAATCGCTTGGCTCCTGCGCGGTGGACCAAAATCGTTTTCCGAAGCTCACCTACCAGATCTACAAGAACGCGCTCTGGGTTCCCTTTTCCATTCGACCGGGCGTGGCGTTGCAGAGTCATTGGAATCTTTCCGGCAACCAGGACGTCGATGCTTGGAGCAACTGCCCGAAAGTGGAACTCTTCCTCAACGGTGTAAGCAAGGGAACTGTCGTGCCCGACGAGAAATTTCGCTGCACCTGGAAGGCGATCCCATGGGAAAGCGGCACGTTGAAAGCCATGGGCTTGGACAACGGGGGGCAAACGGTCTGCACCGACCTGCGTACGACGTCGGGCGCCCCGCACCACCTTGTGCTGACGGTCGAGCCGCCCACGACCAAGCCGTCGGGCGAAACATTCAAAATCACGGCCAATGGCTCAGACGCGGTACTAATAACCGCTCAGGTCGTCGATACGAATGGAGTCTGGTGCCCGCTCGCCGAAAACAATATCCGGTTTACCGTCACCGGTGCGGGAACCTACCGAGGCTCGGCCAATTTTTACGTCACGCCGGACCAGCCCCTTACCTACCACGCGCCGGGCGATCCCGAATTGCAGGCCGAAGGCGGACTCATGCGGGTAGCCATCCGGGCCGGCTTTGCACCCGGTGCGGTAAATGTGAAAGCGGAAACGGACGGGCTAGGGTCCGCGCTGGCGTCATTCGCGGTCGGGCCGCTGGAAGCCTGAGACCGGCTGGAGCTACGTCCCGGCTCGGCAACTATTTGACGGGGGCGGTGGCTAATGCGACATAGCGATCGCCTGCGCCATAGTACATCATCCACTGGCCATCGTGTGCGATGATGCAGTTCATCCAGAGACAGTTAGCATTCTGTCCGCTTTCATAGGGTTCCTGCGGTTTCATGATGCAATCCGTCAACATATCCGTCTTTTTCGTCAGATCGGCCTTGGAAAAAAGCATCTCGGAGATCGCGTAAAACCATTTGCCCTTTCCATTCAGGGTCCCGGCGATGAAGAGGACGATATGATCCGGTTGGGTCTTGGAATAGTTTGTGACGGCAAAGCAGGGTTCCCATGGCCCCACCCATCCAGCCGGGAGTTGCTTTGGGAATTTCTGAATGGGCGTCCAAGTGACAAGGTCGTCGGAATAGCATAGTCCCAAATTGGAGTTGCCCGCGAACATGGCAAACTTCCCATTAATTTTGACCGGCGTTCCGTAGGGATCACAAACGATGGCCGCGTTCTTGGTATGGCCTACAACCACGCCTAATTTTTTCCAGTCGGTACCATTGGAAGATGTCGCCTCGCAGAGCGCGATGCCCCCGCCTTTATCCTTCTTCTTCGGGGCGATCCCCGGCGCCCCTGTCGTAGTCACCGCGGGTGCGGTATCGGGTGTCGGGAGGTTGCTCCCCGTGTAGAAGGCGTAATAGGTGCCTTGATAATGAAACAGGCGGGCATCTTCACATCCCCAACCCTTCTCGAAAGGTTCAACTGCAGCAATCACAGGCTCCGCGTTGCGGGTAAAGGTTACACCATCCACACCCTCGGCGTAGCCCTCTTGGGAGCGGAAGCCGCGGCCCTGCGCCCGGTAGAGCATGTGGAATTTTCCCTGATCGCAAATGACTCCCGGATTAAAGGTGTTGATTCCTTCCCAACCGGTTCCCTGGGGTGAGAGAAGAGGATTTTTTCCATATCGTTCAAAGGGACCAATGGCCCACGCGGGCCAATTTCCCGAGGGATCAATGGTAAAGCTGGACGTGGCGGAAGCGACAGCGTCTCCCGAACCAGGAATGGCTTTGACCGACCAATGGTGAGGTCCGACGGCCAAAGGTTTAGTCGCGCTATAATGCATGACGGGAATGGACGCGGCAGGAACCTCGCCAACGTCGGCCCCGTCAATAGAGATGTCGTATTTTTGAGCCGCAGGGATCGAGTTCCAAAAGAATAAGGGCTGAGTGACCTCAAAATGGTCGTTATCTTTGGGCGACGTCAATTCCACCGTCGCCTCGCCGCCATGCAGCGGAATATAGGTAGAAGTAAGAGAGGCAACGGCGACGAAGGAGTAAAGTAGCCGCCGCAAGTAGGAGACGGGCTTCGATGAAATGTTTGAATAATACATACGATATTCGATAGTTTAATGACTGCAATTTAGGAATTTCTCTCGAGTTACTCAACGCCCCACGATTTGTTGGGCTGAGGCCCGAGCACCAGGTCCAGAGTTCCACCCGCAGTGATTTCCCCGTAGTTTAGCCAGCAACGATTTAAGGGTTGGCCGTTGAGGGTCGCTGACTGGATGTATGGATTGCCTGGAGAGTTATTTTTTGCCGTAATCGTGAAGCTTTTGCCCTTGGCATATTTCGGATCGAAGTTTAGCGTTATCTTGTCGAACAGCGGCGTGAAGATCTCAAATCGCGGGTCGCCCGGACACACTTGCGCCAGCCCGATGGCGCTCAACACGTACCAGGCGGAAAGTTGTCCCACGTCATCGTCTCCCGGCACGCCATCCGGGCCCGTCGTGTAGACCTGCTCCTCATCGAGGACCCATTTTTGCGTCAGCCAGGGAGCACCGGCCCGGTTGAATAAATAAACGATGAGTTCAGTCGGTTCGTTGCCCGGATTGTTATAGGCTCTCGACCAAGATTTACCGGCAATAGGATCGGGAGATGCGAGATGGGCATTCCATTTGGAATAATCCGGAGAACGCGTGAAGAAATCGTCGAGCTTGGCCGCGAAAAGCTCCTTGCCTCCGAGCAAGTTGATTAATTCGGGAACATCGTTGTATGCAGTCCATCCCGTCTCGTAAACGCTGGATTCCCTCCCGCCCATGGGAGAGGTCAGGCCAAGCCAAGGCTCGAAATTGCCATTGCCATCCTTGACCCGAAACCAGCCTTTCCATTCGGGCTTGGCATCCGTTCCCGCAGCGTCATAGGTCCACGCTTGCTTGGGATCGAACAGGTTTTTGTAGGATAACGACCACTGCTGATACTTGGCGGCATCGTCTTTTTTGCCCAAGGCAGCGGCGAATTGGCTCACATTCCACTCATCCACGCCGTAATCGAACGTTTCCGCGATGGATCCGCGACTATAGCCCAGTTTCCCATTACCATCCGAATCGGTGGTGTTGGCTGAATACTCGTAGGCCTTTTCGCTGTCGAAATTACGAATCCCTTTTTGCCAGGCGTCATTGATGACGACCACTTCCGGGTTCCCGGTCATGATGCCCGAATAACAGCCCATGATCTCCCAGCGAGTGAAATCGTGGGTTCCATTGAGATCGGCGAGGCTGACCATGCTATTGATCTGGTCGTTAATGACGGACGGCGCGACCAAAGTCAGCAGCGGATAGGCGCTGCGATAATCGTCCCAGCCGCTGAAGAGCGTCCGGTTGGTGAAAGTACTCGATTGGTGCGGCTTGTGATCCCCTCCGGGATAACTTCCGTCGACATCCGCGAAGATTTGGGGGAAGAGCATCGCGCGGTAAAGGGCACTATAGAAAATCTTTTTATGGTCTTCTGTGCCTCCTTCCACGGAAAGACCCTTCAGGGCTTTGGCCCAGGAGTCGCGGGCGAGCTGATGAACGTGGTCAAAATCCCAGTCCGGAATCTCGGCGGCGAGGTTGGCTCGTGCTCCTTCGATACTGACGTAAGAAATACCGGCCTTGACCATCACCACCTCGTTGGGCCGAGTCGAAAATTCACTATAAAAACCGATGTGCTGCCCTTCTTTCTCCCGGCAACCCGGAATGACCTGGGCATTCTGACATGCCTTGACAAAATCAGGGGCATTCACTCCCTTTCCTATGCTATGATAGGGCACCTTCATATCGCTCCAAATCGGCGGCAGAGTTGCACTCCAAGCCCCCACCTTGGTGAACGGTTTGCTGAACTCCATATGATAATAAAGCGTGTAAGAAGTCTTGCCGAAACGCCAGCCCCCACCTTGCCAGGGACAATCTACCTTGCCTTCGATGGTATGATCATCCGTCACTTTGACCGTTTGGTGGAGTGAAGTCCCATCACTGCGATGGGCGAGGTCAACCTGGATACGAGATTGCCCGTTTTCCGGGAAGGTAAACCGCAAGATTCCGCTGTGGGGAGCGGCGGTGGCTTCAGCGCGGATTTTATAGTCATCGAAGGTGACCGCATAATACCCGGCAGAAGCGGCTTCTGATTGTTTGGAAAACGACGACTGATAACCCGTGCCAGGCTTCCCTTCCCAATAGGTATGCAGCGGGCCCGTGGTCGCCATGGTGAGCAAGTTGGTCAGATCTCCCCCGTCAGCGCCGCCAATGTGGTTAAAGCTGAAGCCGCTGACCTCATTGGCGTAATAGCGATAACTGACAAACCCGCCCGTCGCGGTGTCCGGGCTAAGCTTCACCATGCCGAATGGAGTTGAAGCCCCAGGGAGGTCTTTCCCCTGACTCCCGGTTCCGATAAAGGGATCGACGTAATCAACCGCCTCTTTCGCCTGAATTCCCTCGAAGCTCTGGGAAAGAATGAATAATGATGAAAGCAATAAAAAGCCTCTCCACCGCAGACATGACCAAGGGGAATTCATGATTTTCAATCCTGCGGAATCGAAGCCGAGGTAAAACAAGCTTTCCGCATGCAATTCTAATCCAGTCTTGCTAACCCATGAATCCACAATAAGTGTCGAATTTTTTTGGAAAGAGTGCACCTCTATACAAAATTCCACGGCGGATAACCGCCAAACCTATTGCCACCTACTCTTTTACTCGCGGGAATAACGCCGCTTCCTCCGCGAGCGGGCGAGGATCCGGCCTTGAGGGCTCCCCATCAGATTCGCCGCCTCACGCACCTACCTGCACACACTTTTCTTGCGCACTTCTACGTTACTCTCCATGAGAGCGTAAATAGCTGTCCATGGATCACGCGACCTTACGCATCGACGCGCAAAATCGCGCACGCGCCGAGTGGCTTTGACTCCCGACTCGGGCACTCTCTTCACCTTTGCCGCCGCTCGATTCTGCAGACAAAGCAACAAACTTTGCCAACCGGGCCTGAGCGACGACGGCTCTGTTTTCAGGAGCAGTATCCCGCCGTACTTCTTGATGCGGCCGTCAATTTTCCTGATGGAACAGTGATTTGTGCACCGTTGTTTTCATCCGAGACTGCCAGGAAATCCTATCTGCGCCTGGGTTCCATAGCCTGGCTTGCTTTTGATGCAAAACTCCGCCCGGCATTGGGCGGTTAATTTTTGTACGAGGATCAAGCCAAGTCCCAAGCCCTGCTGCTGGTGTTGTTGCCGGTCGAATTGCTGAAAGGCTCCAATCCGCTCGATTTGTTCAGTTGTCATGCCCCGCCCTTCGTCGGTTACGGTCAATCGAGCGTCCGGACCTAATTCGACCGTGATTGGAGTCCCGTGGCGTGAATATTTGCACGCGTTGTCGACGAGTTCCTCAACTATCTGGCTCAGGTCGGTAAGCTTCACGACAACAGCGCCTGCCTCGATTCGGACGGATACGTCCTCACGGCGATTGTTCAACCGCAACGCATCAGCCACACCGGCCTGGATCGCGGTTTCCACCTCGGACGGAGAGAGTGGTCGGATCGCCCTGGCCGAACTCGCCGTCTGAAGATCGAGAATCGAGAGATAGTTCCGCAATGTGCGATTGAGCCGCAGCGCAGAATCGTGGACGTCGCGGTGAATGGACCGAATCTCTTCCGGACCAAACGTGGCATGGCCGGATTCGAGGATCTCCATCAAGCCGATGATGCCCGCCATCGGCGTGAAGAATTCATGCGGCAAGTTGCATGGAACCGATGCCCGAAGGTTCTTCAGCATCTCGTCCTCGATCCGCCAGCTGATCGAGGCGCGGTTTAACCGCGCCTTCACACAGCTGAGCAAGGCCTCCAGACTGACGGGCTTTACCAGGAAATCATCGGCCCCTTCATCCATTCCCTTGCGGGGCGTAATCAGGTCCGGCCGCCCGGTCATCAACACAACCTGCTTGAACCTCAGCTCAGGATCCCGGCGAATGCCGCGCAAGACAGTGCAGCCGTCTCCGTTGGGCATCTCAAAGTCGCTGAGGATCAGGTCGGGTAGATGTCGACGGGCCATTTCGAGGCCGACGGCGCCGGAATCGCATTCGACCACGTGGTAGCCGTGGCGGCGCAGCGCGTGGCCAAATGTGGTGCGCACACCTTCTTCGTCATCGATCAGTAAAATGGTTTTCATAAAAGGATGAGTCGGGCGCCCTCAGGTTTCGACCAGTATCGCCCGAAGGGTCTTAAGCATGGTTCCCGCCGTGTAGGGCTTGATGAGGAGGTGCTTGACGCTGCCCCCGCTTGCCTCGACAACGTCTCTCCGCGCATCAAGACCGCTGGCCGCGACGATTTTTATCCGGGGGTTGATCCGCAGAAGAGCGCGCATGGTGGCCAATCCGTCCAGGACCGGCATCATCATATCCATCAGGACGACCGCAACCTCGTTCTGGTTTTGCGCGTAGAGCGCCAAGCCCTCCGCTCCGTCCGTGGCCGTCAAGACCCGATAGCCAAACGTCCGCAGTGTTTCGCTCGTGATCGTGAGGATGGAGACCTCGTCCTCGATCACCAGGACTGTCTCGCCATCGCCCCGCGGCAGACTGTTCTCTTCTGCGAGTTCCGGCCGCGCTTGGGCGGAGACCGACATGGCAGGTAGATAGATCCTGAATGTCGTACCCTTCGCCGGCTCGCTGCAGACATGAATGACGCCTTCATGGCTCTTCACGATCGCCATGACGGTCGACAGCCCAAGGCCCGTGCCCTTGTCGATCGCCTTGGTGGTAAAGAAAGGCTCGAAGATCTTGTCGAGAACTTCCGGAGTCATGCCCATACCGGAATCGCTGACGTTGATGTTCACGTAACGCCCCGGTTTGACCTGGATGTTCATGGCAGCGTGCTGCTCGTCCAGCACGCAGTTTTCAAAACGGATGGTCAAGTCGCCGCCGCTCGGCATCGCGTCGCGCGCATTCACGCAAAGATTCAGCAGAACCTGATGAATTTGCGTGGGATCGCCCACGATGGGCCAGACCTCGTCTGCCGTGGAGAAATGGAAGTGGATGCTTTTCGGAAAGGTGTCCTTGATGATCGCCCCAAGATCCTCCAGCAACCTCCGCGGCTGGATTTCGATTCGTTGCCCCTCCAGGCCGCGGGCAAAGGAGAGCACCTGCCGGACAATGTCGGCGCCCCGCCTGGCGCTAACTTCGAGCGTTTCCAAAATCCTGTTGGCCCCGGGGTCGTCCGACATCTCCTTGAGCAGCTGGATGGCCATCATGATCGGCGCCAGGATGTTGTTGAGATCATGCGCCACGCCCCCGGCCAGGGTGCCGATGCTTTCCATGCGTTGTGCCCGCATGAACTGCGCTTCGATCTTTTTCCGTTCCGTGATGTCCGTATTGATCGCGAGGACCGATTTGGGACGCCCTTCGCTGTCGCGAATCAGGTTCCAGCGCGCTTCGACCGTGATCGTGCGCCCATCCTTGGTCCGATGCTGCACCTCGCCCTGCCATTCACCGCGACTGATCGTCAAGGCATCGATTTCCTTGAACTTCTGTGAATCCAAGTAGTAGAGCTCGGCCGCATTCCGGCCGAGGGCCTCGTCGCGCGCCCAGCCGTACACGAGTTCAGCGCCCTTGTTCCAGAATAGAATCTTGCCGTTGATGTCCCGCACCAGGATGGCATCACGCGCCTTGTCCAGCAGGGCGGCTTGCTCCGCGATGCGTTCCTCCACCCGCTTCCGTTCGGTGATGTCCGAGACGGTGACGACGGCGCCGGCCGTCGCTCCATTTTCAACGATGGGAGCGGAGCTGTACTCAACGGGGAACCACGAGCCATCGGCCCGCCAAAAAACCTCCGTATCGACCCAGCAAGGCAGACCCGTCTGAAAGGCACGGAAGATCGGGCATTCCTCGAGGGGATAAATGGAACCATCCGGGTGATGGTGATGCGCCAGCTCGTGCATATTCTGGCCCAACAAGTCCTCAGCGGGATAGCCGAGCATGCTGGCCCCTACTTGATTGATGAACGTGCACCGGCCTTCGGTATCGACCCCGTAAATTCCCTTGCCGGCGGATTCCAACAAGAGTCGCATGAGCCGAGCCGTGCGCTGTTGTTCCTCCTCCGCCCGCTTGCGTTCGGTGATGTCGCGTACCACGGCCACCACGTACTCGCGATCGAGTTGAATGTGCCGGACGTTGACTTCAACTGGATAAGTCGAGCCGTCCTTGCGCCGGTGCCGCGCTTCGACCATCTTGGCGCCTGTCTCCTGGAGTTCTTCCATTGCCTCCTGCATGGAAAAACGTCGGCCATCCGAGGCGACGATTTCGGGCAACGTCATTAAAAGCAATTCCGCCCGGTTATACCCCAGTGTCTGGCAGGCCGTGAGATTCACGTCGAGAAAACGCCCCGTGACCGGGTCAACCACGTGAATGGAATCATTGGAGTGATCGATCAACGTGCGGAACAAGGTCAGCGCTCCGGGGGAGTGAAGCAGTTCCTGATGGGTGGCGCTGAACTCCTCGTTGGTCAGTACGAGTTTTTCAACCAGCTTCTGGTCCGAGTTCTTCATGACGCCCACCTCGCGTGCATCGTCGACGGCGACGAAAATCGTTGCGGCCCCAACGTGACCTGCCGCGGGAGCCCCGTCATTCCAAGCGCTCGTTTCTCATCCTCGGACGACATGGACCGGGATCTGACGAGGTCCACAGTCTCGCGCTCTAAAACTTCCAGCACCTCAAGGCCGTGCGCCGCTTCAACGATCGCGCCCTCTGCCGCTTTCAGCGGAATTCCCGTCAATTCCTCCTCCGCAGCATCGTCGTCAACAAGGAGGATTTTCATCTGACGGTTCGGACCTTCAGCGTCGTCCCTTAGTTCCCGGCAGCAGGCCACATTCGGTGCGTCATAAAGGGTGCGTGAAGCGTCTACTCGAACAGTCCCACAGGTGTTCCGCTGCGAAAATTGCTATGATTGCATGAATAGATTACGCTTTAAGTATGGGCAGGGTCAGTGTGCGCGAGCTCGAATGCTTTGTGGCCGTCGCGGATAACCTCAGTTTTTCCAAGGCGGCCCGACAGCTTCATTTTTCCCAGCCTCCTCTCACCCGCCAAATTCAAGCGCTGGAGACCAAGCTGCGGGCGAAAGTCTTCATCCGCTGCGCCCATGGGGTGACCTTGACCCATGCCGGGGCGGGTTTTCTGGAGGATGCGCGCGCCATTCTCCGTCACGTTGACCATGCCGCCGCGGCGGTCTGCTACGAAGGCCAGGAAGAAACCGGCCGCCTCCGTCTTGCCTTCATTGGCGGATACCTGGATGTGAAACTGGCCCGATTGATCAAGAAGTTCCGGGAAGACTACCCAGCGACCCTCGTCGAAGTAGACGACCAGGACTCGCCCGGACAAATCAAGGCGCTTCTGGCAGGAGAACTCGATGCGGGCTTTATCGGGACCCGCCCCCTGAATCCCATCAAAGGCCTGGAGATCGCCGATTGGGGCAGGGATCCGCTCCTGATCGCCGTGCCTGAGGAACATCCCCTGGCAGGAATTGCGAAGCTCCGGTGGCAGGATATCCAGGGACTCTCCTGGGTGCTGATCTCCCGTCAAGTAGCACCGGCGTTTCGCGAATTGTTCTCGCAGCTCACCGAGCGTCACGCGCTTGCGGTCCAGATCGCACAAGAATCCAATCGCATTCAGGCGGTCTTGACGCTGGTCGCTGCCGGCACCGGAATCTCCATGGTCGCCAGCTCGGTGAAACATCTCATCCCCAGTGGAGTCGTGTTCCACCCATTGCCCAGCCCGCAGCCGTTCGTCCGCTATGCCTTCGCCTATCGCCCGGAAAACGATTCTCCCACCCTGCATAAATTTCTCGACCTGTTGCGGAAGTCGGCTGGCAGAGACTGTTGCGCGGGCGTCCAGCGAGCGCAAAGAATCGTGGGCGTCACATAGACAGTACCCGAGGCCGCGATATTCCGGCGGGAGACCAGCCTTCGGGTCGCCTTCCGCCTGCTCTTACTTGCCGACAGCCACCTCATCCCGCAGGTCGAGGGTGCTGCGGGCCCACGTCGTGACGCGGGCGTGGAGCTTGGCGTCCCGGATCAGCGACTGGCCGTAAGAGGGAATCATCTCCCGGAGCCGCGCCTGCCAGGCGGGGCTTTTCATCTGGTCGGGGAAGCAATCGCCGATGAGCTTGAGCATGATCGAGACGGCGGTGGAGGCGCCGGGCGAGGCGCCAAGCAGCGCGGCGATGGAGCCGTCCTTGGATGCGATCACCTCGGTGCCGAACTGCAGGATGCCGCCCTTCTTGGGATCCTTCTTGATTACCTGCACGCGCTGGCCGGCATGCTCCAGTTTCCAATCACCCATCTTCGCGTGGGGCACAAACTCCTTGAGCGCGTCGAGCCGCGCCTGCGGCGATTGCAGCACCTGGCCGATAAGGTATTTCGTCAGCGGAATATTTTGGAGCGCCGCGGCAGTCATGGGCACGAGGTTGTCCGGCTTGATCGCGAGCGGGAAATCGAGGATCGATCCGTTCTTCAGATACTTGGTGGTGAATCCCGCAAAAGGGCCGAAGAGCAGGCCCTGCTTCCCGTCGATCATGCGCGTGTCGAGGTGCGGCACGGACATGGGCGGCGCGCCGATCGCGGCCTTGCCATAAACCTTGGCGCCATGCCGCGCGATCAGCTCCGGGTTCAGGCAGCGCAGCCACTGGCCGCTGACCGGGAAACCGCCGAAGCCCCGGCCCTCGCGAATGCCCGACTTCTGCAACAGCGGCAGCGCCCCGCCACCGGCGCCAAGAAAGACAAACTTCGCCAGCACGGGCCGGCGACGATTCTGCGCCCGGTCGATGACGTCGAGCCGCCAGGCCTTGCCCTCGCGCCGCACGTCGCTGATCTCGTGCTGGAGATGCACGGTCACGCCCGGCATCTTCTTGAGGTGCGCCACCAGGCTGCGCGTGAGCGCGCCAAAGTTTACGTCCGTGCCGATGGTCATGCGCGTCGCGGCCACCGGCTCGGCCGGATCACGGCCGTCCATGACCAGCGGCATCCATTCCGCCAGCTGGACGGGGTCCTGCGAGAACTGCATGCCCTCGAACAGGTGATTCTTCTGCAGTGCCTCGAACCGCTTCTTCAGGTAGGCGCAATCTTTGGCGCCATGGACGAAGCTGAGGTGCGGGATGCGGTTGATGAACGTGCGCGGCTTGCTCAGGTGTTCCTTCTCGACCAGGAAGGCCCAGAACTGCTTCGAGACCTTAAAGGCCTCGTTGATCTGCAACGCCTTGGAGACGTCGACGGAGCCATCCGCCTTTTCCGGCGTGTAGTTGAGCTCGCAGAGCGCAGCGTGACCCGTGCCGGCGTTGTTCCAGGCGTCGGAGCTTTCCGTGGCCACCTCGTCGCGGCTTTCGAAGATCTCCAGCGTTAGCGACGGGTCGAGTTCCTTGAGCAGGACACCCAGCGTGGCGCTCATGATGCCGGCGCCAACAAGCACGACATCGGTGGCGGGAGAGGAGGAGGAAGGACGATCGGTCACAGGAAAGCGCTAGCGCATTATCACAATTTCGCAATGCCAATGCCCCTGGCCACGGCATCTAACGCGGGCACGAGTAGGTTAAATAATCCAGTCGCAGCTTAGCTACTAACTTAGGCTGCCTCCAAAGTGTCGGTTGTGGAGCGAGAGGACGTCTCCACCTTTTCTTCATGACCATCGAACCCATCGCCTCCGCCACGACCCAATCCCTCAAGAAGGCCGACCCGGCCAGCCTCCGCGCGCTGAGCGACGGATGTTTCCTGGCCGGCTTCGCCAGCATCGCGGCCTCGATCGCCATCTGGGCGGCACAACGCAAGGAAGCGGATGAGGCGCATGCGGAGCGCTTCGGCATTTTCGTGGGCCTCTGGGCGCCCACGTTCTTCATCCTGTCCAATCGCTTCGAGCGTTATGCCGAGCGGTCGGAAGAGGCGAAGAAGAGTTCCTAGTCAGCAACGCGCTGAATTACACATTCGGCGTTTGCGCGGCGGCAAACCTCCGCCACGTTTCCGGATGGACTACGTCAACCTCGGCAACACCGGTCTGAAAGTTTCGCGCATCTGCCTTGGCACGATGACCTATGGCAGCAAGAAGTGGCGCGAATGGGTGCTGGAGGAGGAGGAGAGCCTGCCTTTCATCCGCCGGGCGCTGGAGCTGGGCATCAACTTCTTCGACACGGCGGACGTCTACTCGCTCGGCCGCAGCGAGGAGATCCTGGGCAAGGCGCTGAAGGAATTTGGTCCGGAACGCGAGCGGATCGTCGTCGCGACCAAGCTCTTCAACCCGATGAGCGACGATCCCAACCAGCGCGGGCTTTCGCGCAAGCACATCCACCACGCGGTCGACGACAGCCTGCGCCGCCTCCAGCTCGACTACATCGATCTTTACCAGATTCACCGCTTCGATCCGCACACCCCGATCGAGGAAACGGTCGCGGCGCTGAGCGAACTGGTCGACGCCGGCAAGGTGCTTTACTTGGGCGCATCCTCCATGTGGGCGTGGCAGTTTGCCACCATGCTGCACACCGCCGATCAGCTCGGCGGGCATCGCTTCGTCACAATGCAGAATCACTACAACCTCCTCTATCGTGAGGAAGAGCGGGAGATGCTGCCGCTCTGTGAGGCGGAAGGCATCGGCGTCGTCCCGTGGAGCCCGCTGGCCCGCGGCGTCCTCACTGGCAATCGGCAGGCGAAAACGCTGCGCGCCACCACGGACGCGTTTGCCACCCAGCTTTACGATAAGACGAAGGAAGCCGACGAGCGGGTGGTGGACGATGTCGTGGCGCTGGCCAAGCAGCGCGGCGTGCCACCGGGCCAGATCGCGCTGGCGTGGCTGCTGCACCAGCCGGCGGTGACTGCGCCGATCGTCGGTGCCTCGAAGATGCCGCATTTGGAGGATGCGGTCGCGGCCGCGTCAATCGAGCTCAGCGACGAGGAGATCGCAGGGTTGGAGAAGAACTACGTGCCGCACGCGGTGGTGGGTCACGACTAAAGTCAAGCGACCATGGCGCGTGAGGCTGGCAGCCGGCGACCTCCTGGCGCTAAACGCGCCAAGGAAAGGCTCTCCTCGTAGCGTTCGGCGCTCAGAGAGCATCGGCTACCTCAGAGCAGTCGTAATTACTCAAAAGTCACTGGCAAAAACGGCCGCCTTCACGATGGTGAATCATCCCATGAACCAGCCCCTCAAAATTGGCCTGATCGGCTGCGGCGGCGTCATGCGCGGGTTTCATCTCAACCCGGGCTGGTACGCCGTGCCGGGGGCGGAGGTTATCGCCGCCTGCGATCTCTACGAGCCGGGCTCACGCAAGCTGGCGGCCGACTTCAACATCCCGCATACCTTCACCGACTTCCGCGACCTGCTCGCCCTCAAGGAAATCGACGCGGTGGATATCTGCGTGCCGAACAAGGCGCATACGCCGGCGGTCCTGGCCGCGCTTGAGGCGGGCAAGCATGTGCTTTGCGAAAAGCCGCTGGCCGTTTCCGTCGAGGAAGTGCTGGCGATCCGCGCTGCCGCGCAGAAGACGGGGCTGGTGCTGATGACGGCGCAGCATCATCGCTTCAGCGAGGCAAGCGTGGCGATCAAGGCGTGGTGCGACAGCGGCGCGCTGGGCGAGGTTTATCACGCGCGCGTCAATGCCACGCGCCGCAATCAGCTGCCGATCAATCCCGGCTTCATCGACCCGACTCTAAGCGGCGGCGGCCCGTGCATGGACATCGGCGTACACGCGCTCGACACCGCGCTGTGGCTGATGGGATTTCCGCGGCCGGTGCGCGTGAGCGGCCGGGCGCACACGAACTTTGCCAAGGGCTTTGACATTCCCGGCGCGTGGGGCGAGTGGGACCGCACTCTTTTCGGCGTGGAGGATTTCGCCTCCGGCTACGTCCATTTTTCCAACGGCTCGACCATGGTGCTGGAGGCAAGCTGGCTGCAGCACCAGGAGAAGGAGGAGCTCAACGCCACGCTGCAGGGCCGCAAGTCGTCCATTCGCTGGCCGAGCGGGCATTTCCACACCGTGACCAATCGCGCGCTGGTCGATGGCATGGTGCTGCCGCAACAGGGCCGCCGGCCGGCGCACACGGAGGAAATCATCGCCTTTGCCGACGCGATCCGGAACGGAAAGCCCTCGCCCGTGCCGGTCGACGAGACGCTGCACGTCATCGCCATCCTCGAGGCCATCATGCAATCCAGCCGGCTGAACGAGGAAGTGACGCTGCCCGATTTCTCCAAGATGACCGCTGCGGCTTGAACGCCGCGAGCTCCACCTGATTCCGCCATGTCCACTCCACTCCGCGTCACCGTCTGGGGCGAAAACGTCCACGAAAAAACCCATCCGCTCGTCGCCGGGATTTATCCGCACGGCATGCACGAAGCGATCGCGGACGGCCTGCGCACCGATCCCGCGGTCACCGTCCGCACCGCGACACTCGACCACCCGGAGCACGGCCTGACCGAGGCCGTTCTCGCGGAGACCGACGTGCTTACTTGGTGGGGCCACGCGGCGCACGGCGCGGTGAAGGAGCGGATTGTCGACCGCGTGCAAGCCCGCGTGCTTGAGGGCATGGGGTTGATCATCCTGCACTCGGGGCACTTTTCAAAAATCTTCCGCCGGCTGCTTGGCACCACGTGTTCTCTGACCTGGCGCGAGGCGGGCGAGAAGGAACGGCTCTGGGTTTGCAACCCCGCGCACCCGATCGCCCAGGGCATCGACCGCTATTTCGAGATCCCGCACGAGGAAATGTACGGCGAGCCGTTTGGCATTCCCACACCGGAGGAAATCGTGTTCCTGAGCTGGTTCCAGGGCGGCGAAGTCTTTCGCAGCGGCTGCACCTGGAAGCGCGGCAACGGGAAGATTTTCTATTTCCGCCCCGGCCACGAGAGCTATCCTACCTACCACCAACCCGAGGTGAAGCGAGTACTCCTCAACGCCGTGCACTGGGCCCGGCCGGAGGGTGGCAGGTGGGTCGACGCGTGCCCGAATGTGCCGTGGGACAAGGCGGCGGAGAAAATTACACCGCAGGGCGAGACGCTGCATCGACCGGGCGAGGCCGGTTTCCGATGATCGACCCGCGGCAGGCTAAGATTGGCGTTGTCGGCCTCGGCCGCATGGGCGCGAACATGGCCCGCCGCCTGGCCGATCAGGGATTTACGCTCGGCGCGCTCCACGACGTGCGGGCGGAAACGGCGCAGGAACTTTCGCGGGAGCTTAAATGCCCGGCGGCCGCCACGCTGGCGGAGGTGACGGCGAAGGCCGACATCATCTTCACGGTGGTGACCGACGACGCGGCGATGCGCGGGATCTTCACGCCGGAAAATCTGCTCTGCCAGGCGCGTGGCAAAGTCTTTATCAACTTCGCCACCGTCTCGCCGGACGTGCATCGCGAATTGGAAACAGCCTTCGCCGCGGCGGGCGCGCAGGCGATGGAAGCGTGCATGGCCTCGAGCATCACGCAGGCGCGGGAGGGCACGCTCTTCCTCATCCTCGCAGGCGACCAGGCGCTGGTGGATGCGATGGAGCCGCTGCTGGCGGCGATCAGTTCCGCTCGGCGCTATGTGGGCCCGACCGGCCGTGCCGCGCAGGTGAAGGCGCTGGTCAACATGGTGATGAACATCAACACGGCGGGGCTGGCGGAAGGCCTGGGCCTGGGCAACGCGCTGGGTCTTGACCTCCATGTCCTGCGCGAGATCTTTGCGCAGACGGGCGCGAATTCCCGCGTGTTGGAAACCGATGGCGCCGACATGCAGAACCGCGAGCACGAGTGCTATTTCAGCGCCGCACACGCCGCCAAGGATTCCGGCATTGCGGTCGCACTGGCCCACGAGGCTGGCGTGCAGACGCCGCTCGCGGAGGCCACGCTGCAGCAATATCAGCGCATGATCGACAAGGGCCTGGGCGAGCTCGACAAAAGCGGCATCGCGGAGCTGACGTTCAAGGACCGCGCCTTGTAACGCCAGAATTGTAGCGCCGGTCTATGACCGCCGGCACCTACCCTCCGTTTACCTTCGGCGGTCATAGGCCACCACTACAATACTGGCAGCTTGTTTCAGCAGCGTGGATTGCGCGACGATCAGCTTGCCGTGACCGAACCTTTCCTGACGCGCGCTTGCCCTACTTGTGGCGCGATGGAGCCGGCACCGGTCATGGCCAGCGCACCTCCGGCCGAATCGCTTCCCTTTGACGACCTGCGCTCCTCATGGCGCGGCTTCTTTCGCGACCGCAAGCCGTTCTTCACTTACGCGCGGTGCCCGGCCTGCGCCCAGCTTTATGCCCCGCGCTACTTCACGCCCGCGCAGCTCGAGCAGCTTTACGGGCAGATGGACGACAACACGGGCGGGCAGGACGAATCGCTCATGGCGCGCGCGCAGCGCGGCTACTGGGAGTTGCTGCGGCGCCACGCCAAGATCGTCCCGGGCGATTATCTCGAGCTCGGGCCCGACATCGGCTTGTTCACTCGCGCCGCGCTGGCCGAATCGTCTTTGAGAAAATTTTGGCTGGTAGAGCCAAACCAGGCCGTACATCCCGCGCTTCAGCAGCTATCTGGCGCACGACCACACGCCGTGGTGGGCGACCTCGCCCGCATCGCCGAGATTCCCGACGGCACCCTCGCGTTAGCCGTGGCGATCCATGTGCTCGATCACCTGCTCGAGCCGCAGCCGTTGCTTGAATTGATCGCGCGCAAGCTGGTTCCCGGCGGCTGCGTTTTTGCGGTGACGCACAGCGAGCGCTCGCTCGCCGCGCGGATCTTCGGCGCACGCTGGCCCGCCTATTGCCTCCAGCATCCGCAGCTTTACGCGCCGCACACGCTGCGCCAGGCCTTCGAGTGCGCGGGGCTCCGGGACATCCGCGTGGAGCGCACGACCAACTATTTCCCCGCCAGCTACCTGCTCCAGCACGCCGCCTTTGCCGCGGGGCTGGGCGAGTTCACCGTGCCCGTGCCCGCTTCCTGGGTGCTCGCGCTCAAGCTCGGCAATATCGCGGCCATCGGGCAGAAGTGACTTCGACAACACCAACGGATTTCCCCGGCTTCCAGCTCGCGTCAAAAACAAGATCGATCTCCCCGCCGTTCACTCCCAAACTCAGCGCGCGATGATCACCAAATCCAAGGACGAGCTGATCGCGCGCCTCGCCCCGGCGGGGTTCACCTTCTCGCAGTTCCAGCTGGTGAGCGAGGGGCATTACGAGACCTTCGACGCCGACTGGAATTACAAGGACATCCCCCACCTCAACGCGCTGCACAAGCTGGTCAACAGCTACCCCTCCAGCATCTCCGACGACATCGTCACCAGCGTCAACTTGCAGACGGTGGGCGGCTTCATCCTGCCGATGATCGTGGTCAACTATCACTCGGGCCAGGATCGGCAGACCTATTACACCTCGTTCCTCAATCTGCTGCTCATCGTCGAGACGCACTGGCGTTCGCTCGGTCCCAACCAAACGCGGGTGGAGACGAGTTACGCGATCGGCTCGCGCTGGTACCTGAAGTTTCTGCACCCCATCGTCCAGCGGCTAATCACGAAAAACTATCGCCAGCTCATGTCGGAGGATTTGCCCATGCGCGAACGGCGCGGGAGCCTGCGCGATTGGGGCTACGCCTACCGCACGGACGGCCCGCCGCATAGCTTTGCCGCCACGCTGCACATCCTCGAGGAGAACATGGTGGTGAAGCGCGAGATGGCAACGCCCGCGCCGGAGACCGTCCCCACCGCGCAACTCGATGGCGCGCGGGCGGCCGACTTCTTCACCAACCGCAGCGACCACTGGGGCCTGCGCCTGCGGCTGGACAACGGCCACCTGCAGGTTTACCCGCGCATGTGCCCGCATGAGGGCGCGTGCCTGGATGAGCAGCCGATCGAGCGCAGCACCGTCCGCTGCCCGTGGCACGCGCGCATCCTGCGCCCGCTGGCCACGCTGGCCTATCCTTTCGCGCCCGACGCCGCGCCGGTCGATCTTCGCCATCATCGGCTCGTGCCGAGTCCGAAAGGCCTGACCATCGAGTACAAGGATGCGCCGCTCGCGGAGAAGGCCGACCCGACCGAGCAGGCCCCGGCGATGACGCTCTAAGCAGCGGCGCGATTCGTTCTCTTTGCGCGTGAACCAGGCGGCCGCCCTCAACCGGACGCTGCGCGCGATCTTTTGGGCGGCGCTGGCCCTTGGCATTGCCGCCATGTCGCTCGGTGTGCGGCAGGTCGATTTCTGGTGGCAGTTGCCGGATGGGCTCGCGATCCTTGCCACCCATCATCTGCCCACCGCGCCCACCACCGCGTTCGGCCTGCCGGCCACGCCCTGGGTTGACGAATACAGCCTCTACGAGATCGGGCTGGCGCTGCTCGACCAGCTCGGCGGATTGGGACTGATCCACGTGGCGTTCGCGTCGGTTTTCCTCCTGATCTTCGCGCTGCCCTTCGCATCCACCGGTTACCAGCCACGCGATCTGCGCGCCGGTGCGCTTGTCGCGCTGGCGGCGCTCTTTGTCATCAACCGCTTTGAGCAGCGCCCGGAAATTATCGGCGTGTTGCTGCTCGTCATCCTCCTGCAGTTGCTGCGCCGCACGCAGGAGTTGAATCGCGGCTTCCTTCTGCGCCTGGGCCTGATTATGGCGGTCTGGACCAACGTGCACAGCAGCTATCTGGTCGGTCTCCTCGCGCTCGCCTGCTGGCTGGTGCTGCGGGTGGCCGGCCGCGACACGACCGCGCGCTGGAGCCTGCCCGCCGGCGTGTTCACGCTGGCAATCGCATGCGCCTCCATCCTGATCAATCCGTATGGCGCCGGACGCATCGCCTTCACTTTCGCGCAGCAGGGCGATCCCGGTTCGAACCTACTTTCGCCCGAGATGTGGCCCGTGTGGGACCAGGCCGCCGGCGTGCAGCGGCTGATGGCGCTGACCGCCGTGGCGCTCGTCGCCGCCCTGATTTCGCGCCCGCGTCCTCCGCTCTGGCTGGGCGCGCTGGCCTCGATCCTTTTCCTCCTGAGCCTCTTCAACATTCGGCACATCAGCTTCCTGGCAGTCGCGCTGCTTTACCTGGCGGCTGAGCGGCGCCTTCGGGTGTCGGATGAAAAAGGAAGCATCACGCTCAGCTTGATCCTCGCGACTTCCTGCCTCGGCGCGCTGCTCTTCGACTTCGCCGCCGTGCGCGGAGCGGTCGGGACCCTGCGCGCCTCGCCCGTGGACAACGTGCAGCGTTTCGCTCCCGCCCTGATGGCGCGCATTCAGGCACACGCAATCCTTTGCCACGACGGCGCCGGCTCCTACCTGACCTTCGCGCGTCCCGATGTGCACCCCTACATGGACAGCGGCCAGGGCCGCTTCGACGACGCAACCAAGCGCCTCTATTTCTTCGCCATTTACGATGCCGCCGCTTTGGACCGCCTGCTGACCGATGTGCCGCAGGTCGATGGCGTGCTCGTCACGGCGCAGGTGGAGGTTTGGTCACTAGCCCTGACCGGCCGACGCGGCTGGTACCTCGCCGCCTGCGACAACAACGGCCTGTTCTTCCGGCGCTCGCCCAACCCGGGCGATAAACCAGGTTCCCTCAACCCCGCCGATGCCCTCGTGCTCGCCGCGGCGCGCGACCACGCCATGGCCCATGGCGACATCGAACGCGCGTTCTGCCTCAGCGTGCTGATCGATCCTCCGGAAACGAGCCTGCGCCTTCTGGACCGATCCTCCGCCATCGACTGGACCGATCGGTTCTACTCCTTCACCCGCGCGTGGCTTGAGCGCGTGCCGGCCTCGGCCATGCAGGAGTTTCTCCTCACCCGCCCGCGCCCGGCCAATCCACTTTTGGCGGAGCTTCTTCTGGAGCGCATGCCGCCCTCCACGTCTCTTCCGCCTGTGGGTTCTACCGGCCTTGAGCATCTTGCCCGCGTGGTGACGCTGCTGGACCGACGGCAGCCAGCGGAAGCCGCCGCCACGTTCAAGGCCGTGCAAAAGCCGCTGGTCTCCGCTCTCTATTATACCCTTCGCGGCCAGCTTGAGCCAGAGGCGGCCCGGCATGCTCCGCCTTTTGAGCGCTGGCAGGATGAGGGTAGCGCCGCCCCGTTCGACCGCGCCCTTCCGCTGCTGAATGCGCGCGCCGAATCGCCCGCCCGGCAGTGACTTTCCGCCTGCTCCCGCGTCTTAAGTTGACCGTGAGATCAACTTGGCAACGTTTCGCATTTTGTACCGGCCGGTCTGCGACTAGGCTTGCGCGCTCATGGACCAGCCGCCCGACCCCGCGCTTCTTGTTGAGCGTTGGCGCTCGGGCGACGAGACGGCCGGGCGCGAGCTCATCGACGTGCTCTATCCCATCGTGGTCCGCATCGTCCGCCTGCACCTGCCGCGACGCGACGACGAGGCCGATCTCACGCAGGAGGTCCTCATGAAGACCTTCTCGCGCCTGCATCAGTTCCAGGGCACGGCCCCGCTGACCCACTGGGTCTCGCGCATCGCGCTGACCACCTGCCTGGACCGCCTGCGCGCGCAAAAGGTGCGGCCCGAGGTGCGCTGGAGCGACCTGACGCCGCCCGAGGCGGAGCTTTTCGACACCACCTGGCTGGAGGGAAAGACCGCCGGTCCGGAGAAGGCCATCGTGGCGCGCGACCTGGTGGAGCGGATGCTTGCCGTCTTGCCTCCGGCCGACCGCAGCCTCATCCTGCTGGTCGATCTGGAGGGTTTTTCACTGGAGGAAGTTTCGCAGCGGACGGGCTGGAGCCTGTCCAAGATCAAAATGCGCCTGTTTCGGATCCGGGGTCAGCTCCGGCGGCAGGTGCAAAATTGGGGAGAACGGGCATGAACACACGGGAAGATGATATCTGGAAATCGCTGCTCACGCAGAGCGCGCCCTCCTTTGCCGGCGACCTGACGCCTCCGCTGGGGCTGGCCGCGCGGATCCTGGCCGGTGCGCGGGAAGAGCGGGTGAAGGAAGCCGCGTGGGAGCGCATCGGCCTGCGGGCGATCCTTGCCTCGCTGGCCGCCGTGGTGGTGATGACGGTGGTGACGGTGGCCAACGTCCACCGCGATGACGTGGATGTGCCGGTCCGGGGTTTTGCCGCGCTGGAAGAGATGCAGGTTTCCTGAGCGCTTCATGATGATGCCGTCCCGCAAACTGGCTGCGATGTTCCTCTGCGTCTTCCTGCTCGGCGGGGTGGCGGGTGGGCTGATCGTTTACAACATGAGCCCCATGCGCTTTTCCGACTTCCTGAACCGGACGGGCGATCCGGATGATTTCTCGCAGCGCTTGGACAAAAAACTGGCGGCGCATTATCACCTGGATGCCGACGAGCAGGCCCGCATTGCGCCGGCCACCCGCGAGCTCGGGCAGAACCTCTTTCGCGTGCGGCAGACCTTTGCCCATGACGTGCTGGCCACGCTGGACGCCGCCCATCAGAAGATCGCCGCCCAGATGACGCCCGACCAACGGGACGCCTATCTGAAGGACATGGCGGCGAAGCGCCAGCAGCACATGGCCATGCTGCTCCCGCCGGGCGGCTCGGCCGGGTCGGCCCAGCATTAGCTTCAGGTTCCGCCTTTATGGACTTCCCGCAGCCTCTTCCTCGTCATGCCGCGCCCGCGGTGCCTGGACGGGCTTCGCAAGCGACAGGATTCGTCGCTGAAGCTTACACCGGCGACAACCTGCGGGGCGCACGGCCGGTCGCCTCCGAGCCCATTCTTTCCTTGTGGCTTGCTCTGTTAGGACAAGCTGGCTTTTTACGCTGGAGCTTGGGTAGACTCCCCACCCGCGTCGCGTGGGCTGGCCGCTGGCCTGCCGGGATGACGCTCGCCTAACCCACCCCGCTGCCATGCCCGACGACGTCACGCCGCCGCAAC
>CAJCIA010000063.1 GCA_903970275.1 Betaproteobacteria bacterium | reverse complement strand
CCAACGCGGCGCCTGCTGCCGCCCCGGTTGCGACGGAACCTGCCGCGCCGCCCTCCGTCGCCATCGCCGCCACTCCGCCCGCGACGATTCCCACTGCGACCAGCACCGGCTCCCTCGATAACGCGAATACGCCTCCCACGGTTTCCACCAGTACGTCCGCTCCGCCTCGCGCGCTCCCGGTCGATCTCAATGCGCTCAACGCGCCGGATAGCACGACGACTGGCGCGCCTGTGACCGACGCTACGCCCGCCCCGCGTCCTGCGCCCGCGCTCTCCGCCCGCGACTCCAACACGCGTCCGAACGAAGTCCATCTCGCCGCCGCGGAGAAAGCCACGCAGGACCTCATCGCGGCCACGACACCCGCGACCCAGACCCCGCCTCCTCAAGGTGCCTCCCCGGTGGTCGCGCCCAACACGCCCACCGACGCCGCTCCTGTGGTGACCGCAGCGCCGCAAATCGTCGCCGCCGCGCCCGCCGCGTCCGATCCCTCCGTCACGGGCGCGCCTTCGTCGCTCACGCCGACGCCGTCGTACCAGCCGCCGGCCGCGGCCCCCAGCGCAGATGCCGCCGCGACCGGAACGCCTGCCGGCAGCGCCGCCGCGCCGTCCTCCTCCGGCTCATCCTTTCGCGGCAAGCGCCTTGTCCTCACCGCCGCCCACGATTCCTTTGTCCGCGTCATCGCGCTCGATGGCTCCAGCACGGGTCAGGTCCGCTACTCCTCCATGCTGAAAGGCGGCCAGTCGATCTCGTTCGACGACCGGAAGTACTCCATCAACGTCGGCGATCCCTCGGCCGTCGACATCGCGCTGGACGGCATCAATTACGGCCCGCACAACGACACTTCCGCGCCCGTCACCTTCACCGTCGAGTCTCACATTCCATGAGCACCGTTGCCTCACCCGCGGCCGGACTCAAGGTCGGCATCGTCTCGCTCGGCTGCGCGAAGAACCTGGTCGATTCCGAGATCATCGCCGGCCATCTGCGCGAGGCCGGGCTCTTCCTCACGCCCGATCCCAACGCCGCCGACGTGATGATCGTCAACACCTGCTCCTTCATCGACGCCGCCAAGGAGGAAAGCATCGCCGCGATCCTGGAGAGCAACCGCAACCGCGGGATGTCGCGCCGGCACGAGCGCCAGAAGCTCATTGTCGCCGGCTGCATGGCGCAACGCTTCGCCAAGGAGCTGCCCGAGTCGCTGCCCGAGGTGGACGCCTTCATCGGTCTCGACCAGCTCACCGGCATCGTGCCCATCATCGAGGGCCTGCTCGAGCGCGAGGCCCAGGCCGCGCCGCAAAACTTCGTTACGCCCCAGCCGCGCTTCATTCCTGACTTCGACACACCGCGCTTCCGCCTCACCCCCGCGCACACCGCGTATCTCAAGATCGCGGAGGGCTGCAACCATCCGTGCAGCTTCTGCATCATCCCGCAGATGCGCGGCCGACATCGCAGCCGCACCATCGACTCCATCGTGCGTGAGGCGCGCAACCTCGTGGCCGAGGGCGTGCGCGAGATCAACCTCATTTCGCAGGACACCACCTACTTCGGCATGGATCGCTGGGAGGAGAAAGCCGGCCCCCGCGCGCGGGTCGATTCCAGCCGCGGCGATTCCCTGACCCTCCTCCTGCGCGAGCTCAATGCCATCAAGGGCGATTTCTGGATCCGCCTGCTCTATACCCACCCCGCGCACTGGAGCGACGAGCTCATCGCCACCATCGCGGCCAGCCCGAAGGTGGCGCGCTACGTCGACATGCCGCTGCAGCACATCGCCGATCCTATGCTCGACGCCATGCGCCGCGAGACCTCCGCCCAGCACATCCGCGATCTCGTCGCCCGCATTCGCGCCGGCATCCCTGGCATTGCGCTGCGCACCACCTTCATCGTCGGCTTTCCTGGCGAGACGGAGGAGGATTTTGAGACCCTGCTCAAGTTCATCGAGGAGACCAGGTTTGAGCGCCTCGGCGTCTTCAAATACTCGCAGGAAGAAGGCACCCGCGCCGCCAAGCGCGACGGTCATTTGTCCGCGCGGGTCAAGCAGGCGCGCTGGAAGCGGGCCATGGCCGCGCAGCAGCGCATCGTCCTGGCGCAGACCGCCGCCGCCGTGGGTCGCGACATCCGCGTGCTGGTCGAGCAGCCCGGCGTGGGCCGCAGCGAATCCGACGCTCCCGATGTCGACGCGCGGGTCTACGTTCCCGCCCATCTTCCCGTCGGCCAGTTCGTCGCGCTCAAGGTCACCGGCGCGCGTGATTACGATCTCGTGGCCGCTTGAGGGGCATTGACATAAAAGTTCGTCACAACCTATCCTTCTCCATGCGCCTCAGGGTCTTTCTTGCCCTCGTCGCCCTTCCTGTCTACGCCGCCGAGACTGACGATGAGACCAAGCCGGTCCCTATCAATGAGCTCGCCACGCCCGCAGCCGAGCCAATCGACGGCGGTTATTACGCGCCAATGGCCAACCCGCCCGACGAGGAGCCGTCCTCCGCCGACATGGGCCCGGTGCAGAAGCATTTCGTCCTCGCCTCGGAGCCCGACACAGACCCCAATGCGGCGAACCCGCGCACGGCCAATAACGAGCCGGTTGAGCCAGTCGCGCTCGACCCGCGCATCCGCGTCCCGCTCGTCCACGACGTGCAGAACGATTCCTCCTTCCGCACCGGCAGCAACGATTCGCTTCTCTTCGAACTCAAGTACCTCAACTGGGGCGCGGTCACCCAGCAGCAGCTCCGCGCGCGGGCGGGCCACTACTTTACCGTTACGGTGAAGAATGCCGGCCCGCCCGAGGACCTCACCATGCAGTTCGAGTACCGGCAGTCCAAGAGCAAGCAGGTGGTGCGGACGCTGGTGCAGCAGAAATCACACGTCCACGGCGCCGTCCGTGCCTACTTCGCCGTTGTCAATCGCGCCTACCTCGCCTACGGGCCGATTTCCGCCTGGCGCTTCTGCGTCCTGCGCGGCGGCACGGTCGTGGCAGAGGCCAAGTCGTTCCTCTGGTAAAAGCCGATGCACCTGTTCCTCGCCCAAATCATCACGCCGGTCGATACGCACGTCAGCCCGTTCCGGCTCATCCAGGGTGGAGGCTGGCTCATGGTGCTGCTCTTTACGCTCAGCATCGTGGCCGTCGGCGTGTTTTGGGAGCGCATGGTCTACTACAAGCGCTGCCGCATGAACGTACATGAATTCCTTGCCGGCGTGCTCGCGCTCGTGCGCCGCCAGAGCTATGCCGAGGCCATCGCCCGTTGCGAGGAAGGTCACGGCCCGGTTGTCGGCGTTGTTCGCACCGCGATCTACAAGCGCCACCTGCCACCCGGCGAGCTGCGCGAAATCGTGCGCGAGATCGCCCAGCTCGAAGTCCCGCCGCTGGAGGCCAATGTCTCGCTTCTCGGCACGATCGGTTACATCGCACCCCTGCTCGGCCTCTTCGGCACCGTCAGCGGCATGATCGAGGCGTTTATCAAGATCAACCGCACCAGCGGCACCGCCTCGGTCGGCGATCTCTCCCAGGGCATCTACATGGCGCTCATCACCACTGCGGCCGGGTTGGTCGTCGCCATCCCCTGCTATCTCGCCCACAACTTTCTGGTCGCGCAGGTCCATAGCATCACCGCCGACATGGAACGGGCCGGCATCGAGACCATCCACACGCTCACCGATTTGCCCCGCAAGGAAACCATCGCGTTCTCTCCTGCGGTGGCCGAGAAAAAGAAGGCGTAGAAGCGGCCGCCGCCGCGGTATGCGTCTCAGCCTATCTCGGCGACTCGCCTAAAACTTGGCGCTCCGACTTCTGCAGCCGTCGGCGGTCCTAGACCGCCGCTAGAGCGAATAAACGCCCACGCCTCCCCTACACAAAAACGCCCGCGCAAGACGGGCGTCTTCTCCAGCGCGATTCGTCGCGCCGTTACTTGACGGGCGAGGTCTGCGGCGTGGCGGCCGGAGCGGCGCCGTTCGCATTCTTGTTCGCCGAGGCGCCGAGGCGCGTGAACATCTTCGAGAAATCGCTCGAGGGCTGGCTCTTGCCGTTGAGCGTGTTGGAACGCCCTACGAACACGACGCCGTCATCCATCGCCAGGCGGTTGGTGTGGAGATCGCCGTAGACCTCCGCCTTGCCGCGCAGCTCAACGCGGCCGGTGGCGTAGACGTTGCCCTGCACCTTGCCGTAGATCAGCACATCGTTGACCCGGATCTCAGCCTTGATCATCGCCTCTTCGCCGACGGTCAGCGCGCCGCCTTCGGACTCGATCGTGCCTTCCAGCCGGCCGTGCAACTGCAGCTCGCCGGAGAAAGCCAGCGCACCCTTGAACTCGCAATCGGCCGTCAGCACGGTCGTGCTGCGCGTGCCGTTGGCGGCAGGCGTGACGCCGCGATTGACGTCGGAGGGGAGAGGCGGGCGCTTGGTATCGGTGAACGTGGACATTGGTCCTACCTTACGTCCATCCGCCGAGGCAGGTCAAGCCGCGCGGGCCTAATTTTCGAGGCGAAAATCGCGATTATTGATCCGGCAGGAAGCCGCCTTTAACCGAGCGAAATACAGTCCTCGATCAGCCGCAGCGATTCCTGCTCGATAATCTCACGCTTGACCGGATGGATGATGTGCGACAGCGCCACGCCGCGAAGCTTCTGCATGTCGGTTTCCGTGCGAATGGGTGGGAAGAGATAAAGCTCCTCCAGGCACATGTCGACCAGGTCACGCCCCGACTGGCCGAGGAACTCGCGGCAGAGCTGGCGGAAGCGCCCGGCAAAGCTGCTGTCGTTCTCATAGCTGTCGCGCAGCGAGATCTCCGCCTTCTCCGCGGCGCCGGACATGGTGCGGCCCGCCTCGTACATGTCCTCCGAGCGCAGCGCGCGGTCCAGCACCAGCACGCTCAGGTTGAGCGGCTGCCGAAAATCGGTCGGCTGCAGCTCGCGATCCATAAAGACCACGAGGTAAAAGTTCTTCGCAAACAGCCGCGTGTAAACCGCGTACTTGTCGTAGACCAGCCGGAACTCCTGCGTCGGAATGCGCTGCTTGGAACTAAAGAGCGCCAGCTGCGACAACTGGGACGCGATGCGCTTGAGAATCTCGTTACTGTACTGCCCCGGCACATCGCGCGCGACGATGGTATGGAAGTTGTCGAAGACCAGCGCGGCCTTGACGCCGGGCAGCTCGGTCACCTTCCGAAGCGCGGTTTCCAGCTTCGTCGCCATGCGCCTAAATATCCTCCGCCAGGCTGCTGACCGCCGTCTCCAGGTCCTCCTGCATGGCGTCGCGGCGCCGCACGAGGGCGATGAACTTATCGTCGCGCGCCAGACCGACAATCTGGTTCCGGTCCGTCTCGATCGTCCACTTGTCGCAAATGCCGAACCCCAGCGTGTCACCCACCGCACGTACGCGGCCCGCAAACTCGACCAGCCATTCGGTGTCCTCGCTCGTCTCGCCGCCGGCCTCAAAGAGCGTTGTCTCGCTCTCGCGCCCGATCTCCACGATCTTGAGCAGGTTCGGGATGTTCTTGAAGCGGTCGATGCCGCTGTTGCCCAGCGGACCCGAACCGCCCAGCCGGCGCGTCTTGAAGATCGGCGAGGTCGCGGTGGAAAGTCGGCCGCTGCCGCTCACCTTCACGTCGGGATGCAGCAGCACCTCCAGCGGTTCCCAAAGCGAGCGCTTGATCCCGAGCGGCAGCGACGCGATCGCCCGCGCCGTGATCTTCCACGTCAGGATTTCCGCCAGCGCATCCTTTCCCCAGAGCGAAGCATAATTCGCCTCCACCAACTCGCCCTCCTTGAAGTAAAGGAAGGCGGCTTCCCCGGCGCTATCCGTGATGGTCAGCATGCAATCCAGAACCGGGGCGCATTCCTTGCGGATGATGTGCTCCAGCGAAAGCGAGACGGCCACCTGACAAGCAAAGCACCGAGAACGCGAACGGGGAACACACAAATGCGGAAAAGGTTACAAAATTTCTTTCCTTTTATTTGACCGTTAGGCCACATCATGCGAGTATTACGCATGCGCAATCCCCCCAGCTTTCGTACTGCCGTCTGCCAGACCGGCGGCTTTACTCTCGTCGAACTCCTTGTCGTTATCGGCATTATCGCCATTCTGGCCGGTGTCGCCATGGGTCCTATTACTAATGGTATTAAAAAGGCGCAAGAATCTAGCGCCATGCAGACTTGCCGTACCATCGCCTTGGCTGAATTCCAGTACTCGAACGACAACAATAGCTCGTATCCGGATGGGAAGGATGCTGGCGTTGTCATTACCAACCTAGTCGGTGGCAATTATGTCTCTGACCCGACAATCTTCAAGATCGCTGCTGACCCTAACTACAAGCCGGTGGCGACTGCGGGTAAATTCGACGCCACCAACAGTTCCTATGACTTCATGGGATATGGTACTACGTACAACGGACTTCCGAGCACCGTACCGGATCAGACCCCGGTTGTTTGGTCAGACGGCGATCCAGGCTGCACGGTTCCTTCCGGATCGGCCGGCGTGTCATTCGTGCCCAGTACCGGGATTTTTGGGAAAGACGGTGTCGCTGTTGCTTACCACAGTAATAACTCGTTCTTCCGTACTCCTAACCACAACACGAACATCACGTTCCCGCCGGTCAATAGCGCGATGTTTGTTGATAACTCAGTCGATTTTTCTTCCTTTTCGGATCTGGCCATTCGCCCTGGCGCCAAGCAGTAAGTCTTGTTTCGGGAAAAAGGCTCATTTTGAAAAGGCAGCCGGTTTGCGCCGGCTGCCTTTTTTATTGCCCAGACGCTAATTCCGCCTGATCAACGGCGATGGCCGCCTTCCGCCCGCTGACGATCGCGCCCTCAATCGTGGCCGGCAGTCCCGTGTCAGTCCAATCGCCCGCCAGCCAGAGGTTCGACCAAGGCGTAACGGTTCCGGGACGCAACTCCTCGCCCGCAGGTGTGGCGGCGAAGGTAGCGCTGCGCGCTTTGTAGACCATCCGGTGGAGCACCTTCGCCTCGCGCGCGGCGGGCAGGAAGCGGCGCAGTTCTCGCAGCGTCAGCTCCTCGAGTTCCGTGGCGCCGAGTTCCAGCATTTCTCGCGCACCGCTGATCACCGCCGTGACCACGTGACCGGGATGGCCCGGCGTGCGCCCCTGGATCAAGTCGCGGCTGAAGACCCAATGCACCGGCG
>CAJCIA010000062.1 GCA_903970275.1 Betaproteobacteria bacterium | reverse complement strand
GCAAAGTCGAGGGGCGAGAAGGGGTGGGCAAGCACATCGGCGCGAACGGCCCGGCGCCAGTCGGGCACGATCTGGTGCGTCCAGGCGACCTGCATCTGCTGGCGAACGCGGCTGAGTGGCGCCTCGGGTCCGAGCCGGCGCAGGAACCGGCGCAAGAGCCGCGTGGCGCAGGCAACCGCCAGCGCGGAACCACGGTCGCTGCGGAAGCTGTGGGCGCCGCCGTGGCCGTCGGAAACCGCCAGGATGACGGAGCCGTGCGGGCCGTGCGACACGCGCACCGAGTCCTGATTTTTCTGCCCGGTCGTCTCGTGCCAGTTCCCGCGCGTGGAGGAGGAAAGAGCGGTCCACTGCAGGGGCATGGCGGGGACGCTAGCACAAGGAGGCTGGGAAACGCCGCACTTTTGCAGGCCGGCGCCGGGAGCAATAGCGCAGCCGCCACTTGCTTCGGTGGGGTGAGACCCGCACAATCCTCCCCATGCGACGGCTTGCCCTTTTGCTTCTGCTCGCCGCCGTTTCGATCGGTCGCAGTCAGCAACCCGCCGCGCCGGCTACCGCGCCGGCCACGGACGCCGTCACGGCCCCGGAGCCGCCGCCCGATCCCGCCAAGGCGGAGGAGATCCGCAAGCTGATCGAGAACACGGGCGTGAAGGAAAACATGAAGGTGGTGATGAGCCGCATGTTCGAGATGTATCGGAAAAAGTTTTCCCAAGTGCCGGCCGATTTCTGGACGCAGGTGGAATCCGACCAGAATCTCGACGACCTCATCTCACGCCTGACGCCGATCTACGCGCGCTATTATACGATCGACGATATCAAGGCGATCAACGCGTTCTACGAAAGCCCGACGGGGCAGCACATGAAGGAAATCCAGCCGCAGATCCTGGGTGCTTCCATGCTCGTGGGCCAGCAATGGGGCCGCGAGATGGGCGCCAAGATCATGTCGGGCATCCAGGCGCAGCAGGCGAAGCAATACGCGACCGAGGGCAAGAACACATACTACACGAGTGTCTCCACCAACGCGGCTCCCGCCGCAACGGCGCCGATCACCAACGCGCCTGCGGTTGCGCATTGACGCACGCGCGCGCGGCTGCACCAGCGCCGTGATCTAGCTGCCGGCAAATAATTGCGATGGCGTTCCAGCAGGCGTTGCGTTGGCGCGGAGCCTCGGTGTAGAGTCGGCGCATTATGCCCGCGACCGAAACCGCTCCGGCGGCCGCACCTGTGCCCGCTTCCTCCCCCGCCATCAACAAGACCCGTCCGCACATCGTCATCCTGGGCGGCGGCTTCGCCGGGCTGAACATGGCCAAGACGCTGGGCGAGCTCGACGCCCGCATCACGCTGATCGACCGGCAGAATCATCATCTCTTCCAGCCGCTGCTTTATCAGGTGGCCACGGCCACTCTCTCTTCCGTGGAGATCGCCAAGCCGCTGCGCTCGATCCTCTCGATGCGTCCCAACATCACGACCGAGATGGCCGAGGTGCAGTCGGTCGACCTTGCCTCACGCACCGTGATCCTGGCCGACCGGACGATCAACTACGATTATCTGGTCGTGGCGCTCGGCGGCGTGACCAGCTACTTCGGCCATCCGGAATGGGCCGAGCACGCGCCCGGGCTCAAGTCGGTCAATGATGCGCTGCGCATCCGACGCGAGATCCTCTTCGCCTTCGAGCGCGCGGAAATGACCACTGATCCGGACGAGTTGAGCAAGCTCATGACCATCGTCATTGTCGGCGGCGGCCCGACCGGCGTCGAGATGGCGGGTGCCTGCAAGGAGCTGGGCCGATACGTCATGCGCCACGATTTCCGGCGGATCGATCCGTCGAAGATCCGCGTCATCCTCATCGAGGCGGCGGACCGCATTCTCCTGCACCTGCCGCGCGATCTTTCCGCCAGCGCGCAGTCGCAGCTTGAATCCATCGGGGTCGAGATTCGCCTGAACACGATGGTGAAGGACATCAAGGAGCAGACCGTGGTCGTCTCCCACAAGGAGAAGCCCGACGCGTTGGAGACGATCGGCGCGGCGTCCATCGTGTGGTCGGCCGGCGTCGCGGCCAATCCCGTCACGCGCACTATGGGTGTGGACATCGACCGCGCCGGCCGCATCAAGGTGAATCCCGACCTGAGCATCCCGGGGCATCCCGAGGCTTTCGCCATCGGCGATGTCTGTTTCATCACGAACAAGGACGGCTCGCCCGTCCCCGGCGTTTCCCCGGCGGCCATCCAGATGGGTCAATACGTGGCCAAACTGATCCTCACCGAACTGGGCGACAAGGGCCTGCGACCCGACCAGCGCGAGCCGTTCTCCTATTGGGACAAGGGCACCATGGCGACCATCGGGCATTCGCACGCCGTGGCCATGATCCCCATCCCCGGCCTCGGCGTGACGCTGAAGTACGGCGGCTTCTTCGCCTGGATGTCGTGGCTGCTCGTGCACTTGATGTTCCTGGTCGGCTTTACCAACAAGGTGACCGTCATGATCCGCTGGGTCTGGGCCTTTTTCACCCGCCGCCAGGGCGCCCGCGTCATCACCGCCAACGACGGCCGCGGCGTCACCCCGAGCAGCACCAGCCCGACGACGACCATGGCCACGCCGCCAAAAGCGGCGTAAACGATCATGATTGCGCGCGTTTCCACCAAAGGACGGATTGTCCTGCCCGTGGAGCTGCGCTCTCGTGATACGATCAGGCCGGGTCAGAAATTCGACGTCAGACGTATCGCCGAAGGAATCTACGAAGTCAGCCGGAGCGGCAAACGATCGGGCAAGCAGCGCCGCTGATTTCTGTAGCGGCGGTCTATGACCGTCGGCGACATTACGCGCTTTACGAAGGTCAGGCCGCCAAGAAAAACCGCCAGCTTCCTAGTCAGTAGCTGATGAATTCGATCGTTGCGTGACGAAGTGATCGTTCCACTGGCCCAAGGCGAATCGGTCGAGCCGTTCGCGAAGCATGGTGTGATGACTCACCGAGGGAAGGAGAATAAGCCCGTCCGTTGCCCCGCCGAAAACCAAGGGGCTTACCGTCCGCGTTGTGACTTTCGTCGGGATAGAGATACCAGACGATCCCAAGTCGCAATCGTGGCGTTTCGTTCAAGCCGCAAAGCATCCGCAACAGGCCATATTTTCCGAAATCCCCGACGTCGCCGAAGTAGCGATGCTGCATTCTACTTCCTCCGCCAGGTGCTGACGCATTCGATTTGCGCGGTGCGGGGGAAGCAGTCGATGGGCTGGACGCTAATGAGCTCGTAGCGGCTGGCGAGGGTGCGCGCGTCGCGGGCAAGGGTGGCCGGATCGCACGAGACGTAGGTGAGGCTCGCGACGGGATCGAGCGTGAGTGCCTCGACCAGCCGGACGGGCAGGCCCTCGCGCGGCGGGTCGACCAGCACGGCCGCGCTTTGCCCCGCGTGCGTGCGCAGCTCCTCGGTCAGCGCGACCGCGGCGTCGCCCTGGCGCCACTCGACATTCGGCAGCTGGAGTCGCCGCGCGTCGATGAGCGTGCGCGGGTCATTGTCGATGGCGATGACCTGGCCGAAGCGCCCGGCGACGTCGCCGGTGAAGAAGCCGCCGCCGCAGTAGCCCTCCAGCAAGATGTCGCCGCGCGCGGGCAGCGAAGCGGCGACAAGTTCCCGCAGGCGCGTGCGCAGCGGATGGTTGGCCTGGAAGAAGCCGCTTTCCGGCACGGTGGTGTCGCGAAGCGAGTAATGACCGTCGGCCGGTTGCCGGGCGCGAAGACGGGTAAGCTCCGCGTTCACCTCAGGCCGAGCGATGAAGCACTCGCGAATGTCGACCAGCTCCCGGCTATCCACGCCGCGGAAGCCGATCCGTCCCTGCGCGGCATGGACGGTGATGCGGTTGCGGTAGTGGTAATCCTCCGGCGAGGGGATGATCGGGAGCACAACGGGCTCGGCGATCTTGCCCACGCGCGTGAAGGCCTCGTAAACCTGCTGCTCCTTGAGGCGGAGCTCCTCGCGGTAGACGAGGTGCTGGTACTGGCAGCCGCCGCAGTGGCCGTAGTAGGGGCATGGCGGCGCCGTGCGCTCCATGCTGGCGGCCAGAACCTGGACGATCTCCGCGCGGGCGTGGTGCGCCTTGCGTTCGATGACCTCGACGAGCACCTGTTCGCCAAAGGCGGCAAACGGGACGAAAATGACGAAGTTGGCCGGCGTGCGGGCTAGGCCATCGCCGCCGAAGATGACCTTCTCGATGGTGACCTCAAGCAGGTCGCCCGGCTGCGGGCCGACAGCGGGGGAGGCGGTCACCCGGCAGGAAAGACTTTCAGGCTGATCCTGAAATTAGTACCAGTTATGGAGGTCAGCCGGCGGATAGTCGTTGATGACCATCGAATCGTAGGGCGGCGACTTCAGGCTCTCGTAATCCGGCGTGGGGATCGGCGAGGTGACGATCTCGAATACGCCGTGGCCCATGTCCATGACCATGCGGGACAAGCCTTGGACAACAAAGCCCTTGAAGAAGGCGACCGTGTTCCCCTCGGTATCAATCATGCCGTACTGCGAGTCGAGCAGCTCGGAGGGGGAGACGATCACGTCGGCCAGTCCGCGACCCAGCTTGTCATAGAACGAATCCTGGATCGGCATCGAAATATCCGCGCGCGCGGAAACGAGGCCGGCAGTGCAAAGGAGGGCAAGGGCGAGAAGCCGTTTCATAAAATGAAATTAACGCGAATCGTGTGAAAAGGGCAAGCGGGATTATCGAGCACGGGGCAGGGCGTTCCCGAGCAAGCGGGAACGCCCTTTTCCGACGCTTAGGCGCCTGTGCGCAACTTTCGCGCGGCGGCAACCATGTGAAGAAGCGATTCCTCGACTTCGGGCCAGGCGCGCGTCTTCAGGCCGCAATCGGGATTCACCCAGACCTGGCGGCGCGGCAGGACCTGCAGCGCCTTTTCCAGTAGCAGCGTCATCTCCGCCTCCGAAGCCACGCGGGGCGAGTGGATATCCCAGACGCCGGGGCCGACGTCGTTCGGATAACGAAACGTGCGGAACGCCTCGAGCAACTCCATTTCCGAACGCGAGCTTTCGATGGAGATGACGTCCGCATCAAGACGCGCGATGGCGTCGAGGATGTCGTTGAATTCGCAGTAGCACATGTGGGTGTGGATTTGCGTGCGGTCGGCCACGCCCGCGGTGGCGAGGCGAAAGGCGTCCACCGACCAGGCGAGGTAAGCCGGGCGGTCGTCCGCGCGCAGGGGCAGGCCTTCGCGCAGCGCCGGTTCGTCCACCTGGATGACGGAAATGCCGGCCGCTTCCAGGTCGCGGACCTCGTCGCGGATGGCGAAGGCGATCTGGCGCGCCGTCTCCGCGCGCGGCTGGTCGTCGCGGACGAAGCTCCACTGCAGGATGGTGATCGGACCGGTGAGCATGCCCTTCATCGGCCGTGTCGTCTGCGCCTGCGCGAACTTTGCCCAGCGGACCGTCATCGGCTCGGGCCGCTCGACGTCGCCGAAGAGAATGGGTGGCTTGACGCAGCGCGAGCCGTAGCTCTGCACCCAGCCATTCTCGGTGAAGGCGAAGCCGCTGAGCTGCTCGCCAAAATATTCCACCATGTCGGTGCGCTCGAACTCGCCGTGCACCAGCACGTCGAGCCCAATCTCCTCCTGCCAACGCACGACGCGCGCGGTCTCCTCCTCGAGGAATGTCTCGTAGGCCGCGTGTTCCAGCTTGCCCCTGCGGAACTGGGCACGCGCGGCGCGGACTTCCGCGGTTTGCGGGAAGGAGCCGATGGTGGTGGTGGGCAGATCGGGCAGGCGCAGGTGCTCGCGCTGGATTTCGGCACGGCGGGAGTAGGGGCCCTGCCGCGCGAAGTCGTCCGGCGCAACGGCGGCGCAGCGTGCCTTGGTCGCGGCGCGATGAATGAGCGGACTTGCCGCGCGGGCGTCGAGCAACTGGCGGTTGCGCGGGACGAGTTCTGCATCTCCTTCGAACGCGCGGCGCAGGTCGGCCAGCTCCGCCAGCTTCTCCTCGGCAAAGGCGAGCCACGGCTTGATCGCCGGGTCGAGCTTCTGCTCGAAGCGCAGCGAACAGGGTGCATGCAACAGCGAGCAGGTCGGCGCGATCCACACCCGATCCTCGCCCAGTTGCGAGACGGTGGCGCGGATGACTTCGAGCGAGCGCTCGTAATCGTTGCGCCAGATGTTGCGGCCATCGACCACGCCAAGGGATAGAATCTTCTTCGGCCCGAGTTGCGCGAGGAGATCGACCAGCTCGCCGCGCGAGTGGCCGGCATCGATGTGCAGGGCGTGCACGGGCAACTGGGCGAAGGCGGACAGGTTTTCGCCCAGGCGATTAAAGTAGGTTGCGACGAGGAACTTCAGCTTGGGCGCGGCCTGCGTCAGGTGCGTGTAAGCTTGGTGAATGAGCTCGCGCTCCGCGGAGCTAAGATCGAGCGCAAAGGCCGGCTCGTCGAACTGGATCCACTCCGCCTGCGCGCTGGTCAGGCGGCGCAGGACTTCGCCGTAGACCTCAAGCAGGCGGGGCAGGAGCTCGTAGCGGTCGAAGGCCGCGCCGTGAACCTTGCCGAGCTTGAGGAACGTGACCGGCCCCAGCAGCACCGGCTTGGTCTTGATGCCGAGCGTGAAGGCCTCCTGGAATTCATCGATCGCCTTGGTCGAGCCGAGCGTGAACGCCTGCCCGGCGTGGAACTCGGGCACGAGGTAATGGTAGTTCGTGTCGAACCACTTCGTCATTTCGAGCGCGTGGATGCCCGAGTGCGTGCAGCCGATCTCGTCGTCGTGCTCCTGGCCGTCGGACCGGCCGCGGGCCATGGCGAAGTAGGCAGGCAGGTCGACCCGCGCGCCCTTCCAGCCGAAGCGCTCCGGCACCGCGCCGACCATCGCGACGGTGTCGAGCACCTGGTCGTAAAAGCTGAAGTCGTTGGAGGGAATAAGGTCGACGCCGGCCTCCTGCTGCTGGCCCCAGTGCATGCGGCGCAGGCCGGAGGCGGTGCGCTGGAGGTCGGCCTCGGTTTCAGTGCCGCGCCAATAGGCCTCGAGCGATTTTTTGAGTTGGCGAAGGGCGCCCATGCGGGGATAGCCCAGGTTGTGAATGAGGATGCGTGATCCCATGCGGTCTCCTTGTCATTCTTGCGATGACGGTGTGGTTTGGTGGACGGTCGGCGGAAGCAGATGTTCGGACTCCGAGCTTGATGGCACGCGAACGTGCCGGCCTCGCCTCCGCCTTCACCGGTGGCCCGATTGGCGTTGTTGCGCGCGGTCCTGGACGAGGAGCCGGCGCATGGAGGGTCGTTGCTCGATACCGCAGCGGGACTGTGGCCGGTTCTCACGGCCTTCCCTGTTTTCCGCGACGAGAGAAGCCAGGGAGCGTGAGCACCCGGGCGTCGATTCAAAGAACTGGCGGGAGGGTGAATGCTGCGCGGAGCGGCGTCAAGAACGAATCATCGCATCCGGATGTATGGATGCGTTATAGGGAGTCGACGACCTCCGGGAGGCGGAACTGAGCTTGGACGGAATTACGACTGGAGACGGGATTAACGGAATTTAAAAATGATCAGCCAACCCTCATTCCGTTAATTCCGTTGGTTCCTGTAATTCCGTCATTGTCGAAAGGCGGGAAGGCATTCCGGTCGCTGCGCTCTCTCCGGCGTTGGGGACAACGCCGGCTACGCACGGAGCTTTGTCCGTCTTTCTAATTCTTGCTCAACTGATCGAGGGCTTGCTGCACTTCTTGGGCACTGCCGTCGGTCTTCGCGTGGAGCGAGCTCCAGGCGATCCTGCCGTCCTTGACGATGAACGATTCGCGCGAGGCAACCGGCATGAGCATCATCATGGGCACGCCGAAGGCCTTGGCCACCGCGCCATCGCGGTCGGCGACGAGGGTGAAGGGCAGGTGGTACTCATCCTGGAATTTCTTCTGCGCATCGACCGCGTCGCGGCTGACGCCGATGATTTGCAGGCCGACCCCGTGCAGCTTGGTGTAGGAATCACGCAGCGAGCAGGCCTCCGCCGTGCAGCCCGGCGTTCCGGCCTTCGGGTAGAAATAAACGAGCGTGATGCCCTTGGCGTAGACGGTGGAAAAAGCGACTGGCTGGCCGTTCTCGTCCGTGCCAGTGATCTGCGGAGCAGGCTGGCCGACAGCGAGGGAGTCGGCGTGAAGCAAGGCCGGCGACCCGCAAAAGAGGACCAAGCCAATGAGGAAGAGGCGCATCAGGCACGCTACCGCGTCGCAGGCTGTCCGCAACCGGACGGCTGCGCTCAAGGCCAGGGAATATGGTTGGCACGGGTAGACGGGCCCACGCACTGGAGGCTGCTCCAGCCGAGTTGACTGGGATCTTTCTCCACTTCGTGCCACAGCCAGTCAAACAGGCGCTGGATGGCGGGACGTGAGTTGCGACGGGCAACGAGGTCGTCGGGTAAGGGTGGTCCGAAATGCAGGTCGAAGTGGGTGAGGCCGCAACACGACATGGAGACGGGAACCACCAAAGCGCTGGATCTCTCAGCCAGATGCACCACGCCCTGGCTAAGGTTGATGGTGCAGCCCCGGACGGAAAAAGGAGCGGAGGAGACGGATTCCGCATCGAGCGCCACCAGGAGGACGTGGCCGGGAACGAGGAAGTCGATCATGGGGCGGAGCGACCGTGGTCCAGCAAACATGGATGGAATTCCGTCCAAGCCCTGGACGCGGTCGGCGGAGGCGAAAATCTTGTTGGCCCAGGGTGTGGTGAGGAATTGCGGGAGGCCGGCGCGATACGAGGTGGCCTTGAGTCGCCGGGCGCGCAGCCAGTAGTGGATGACTCCGTAGGCGCCGGTATGGAGATGAACGAGAATGACGGGACGCTGGCCCCAGCCGCGCAATTTTTCCGGTGGAGTGCCATGCACGCGGATGCGCCTGCGCCAGGCGGGCGAGTCGAGCCGGTCGCCCAGCAAACCGGCGGCGAGCGTGCATTGCCAGTTGCGAATCATGAGAAGGTAATGGTGCGCCGGCGTGAGGCCGCGCCAGAAGCCGGGCGGCAGGACCTGGCGGACTTGCTTGAATTCGCGGTAATCGACGGCGCGGCGAAGAACGTCGAGACCGATGGCGGGTGCGAGAATCACGGGCAGGCCCGCGGGCCCAAAAGTCCTTTCCCAGTAGCGAAGAAACGCCACGAGGTGCGGTGCGAGCGCGAGAATCCGTTTCCAGAGGCTGAGATAGTGTCGCGGCAGGAAAGAGCGCTTTTTCCTGGGTTTCCGGACCGGGGTTGCGGCAACCGGCAGCAGGGCGGGTTCGGCAGGCATGGAGCAGGGCCGCCCAAACAGCGCGGCGCGGGTCAGGTTTCGTTGCGACCGAAGAGGTCGAGCTCGCGGAGCACGTCCTTCGCCTTTTCCTTTTTCTGGCGGGCCTTGGCGAGCTTGGGCTGGCCGATGTCGTCGAGGTTGTCCTCCTCGAGCTGGCGGAGGATTTCCTTGGCGCGCTTGAGAACGGGCGCGGGCAGGCCGGCGAGGCGCGCGACCTGGATGCCGTAGCTCTTGTCCGTGCCGCCGGCCACGATCTTGCGCAGAAAGACGATCTGGTCGCCCCACTCGCGCACGGCCACGTTGTAGTTCTTCGTCGCGGGCAGCAGGCGCGCGAGCTCGGTCAGCTCGTGGTAGTGGGTGGCGAAGAGCGTGCGCGCGCGCAGCGTGGTGCAGAGGTATTCGGCGACGCTCCACGCGATGCTGAGGCCGTCGAAGGTGCTCGTGCCGCGCCCGATCTCGTCGAGAATGACAAGGCTGCGGCTGGTCGCGTGGTTGAGAATGTTGGCGGTCTCGTTCATCTCGACCATGAAGGTGCTTTGGCCGCGGCCGAGATCGTCGCTCGCGCCCACGCGGGTGAAGATGCGGTCCAGCAGTCCCACCACCGCGCGCCGCGCCGGCACGAAGCAGCCGCAATGCGCCAGCAGCGCAAGCACGGCGACCTGGCGGATGTAGGTGCTCTTGCCCGCCATGTTGGGGCCGGTGAGGATGACCAGTCGCTCGTCGCCGGTCTCGAGCCGCACGTCGTTAGGCACGAACTTCTCCGCGCCCACCTGCTCGATGACGGGATGGCGTGCCTCTTCCAAGAGCAGCAGCGCGCCGTCGTTCACCTCGGGCTTGAAGTAGTCGCGTTCCTGCGCCAGACCGCCCCAGCCCAGCAGCACGTCGAGCTCGTGCAGGGCGCGGGCGGTATCCTGCACGCTGCGCAGGTGGGGCGCAGCCGCCGCGCGCAGGTCGACGAAGAGCTCGTACTCGAGTTGGCGCGAGCGTTCCTGCGCACCGAGGATCTTTGACTCCATGTCCTTGAGCTCCGGGGTGACGAAGCGCTCGGCGTTGGCCAGCGTCTGCTTGCGCGTGTAGTCGGCCGGCACGGCGGCGAGGTTGGCGGTGCTGACCTCGATGTAGTAACCGAAGACTTGGTTGTAGCGGACCTTGAGCGACTTGATGCCGGTGCGCTCCTGCTCCTTGCGCTGGAGCTCGGCGAGCCATTCCTGGCCCTGCACGGCGGCGGCGCGCAGCTGGTCGAGCTCGGCGTGATGGCCGCCGCGAATGAGGCCGCCTTCCTTCAGGCCCATGGGCGGATCGTCGGAGAGCGCGCGGGCGTAAAGCTCGGCCAGCTCGGGCAGGGGCTCAATGCGGCCGCCCAGTTCGCGCAGCGCGGCGATGTCGTGATCGACGAGCGCGTGGCGCAACGCGGGCAGTTGCTCGAGCGAGACGCGCAGGGCGAGGAGGTCGCGCCCGTTGCCGTTGCCCTGCACGAGCCGGGCGACGAGGCGCTCGATGTCGCGCACAAGGCGCAGGCAATCCTGGAGCAGGCCGCGCTCGGCCTGATGCTGGCGCGCCCAGCCGACCACGCTTTGCCGCTGCTCGATGGCGGTAACGTTGCGCAGCGGGGCGGTCAGCCATTGGCGGAGCAGGCGCCCGCCGCCCGCGGTGACGGTGCGGTCGACGGCGGAAAGCAGCGTGGGCGAGCCGGGCCGTAGCGGGTCGGTCAGCTCGAGGTTGCGGCGGGTGGCGGCGTCGAGGATGACCACGTCCTCGCGCTGCCAGAGACGCAGGCTGTGCACGTGGCCGAGATTGCGGCGCAGTTCCTGACCGAGGTAATGAACCAGCCCGCCGGCCGCACAGGTGGCGCCGCAGAGGCCGCTCTTCGGCGCGGTGGAAAGGCCGAGGCCGTCGAGCCCGGCGATCTTGAAATGATCCCGCAGGGTGTGCTCGGCGGCGTCGGGTGAGAAGCTCCAGGCATCGTGCTCGACGAGCAGATAGGGGAGCGGCGCGCCGTCCGCCAAGGCGGAGGTTTCCAGGTCGATGCGGCAGCCCTGGGCGACGACCACCTCGGCCGGGGTGACGCGGGCGAGCGCATCCCGCAGCGTCTCGGCGCCGGAGAACTCGCCCGCGCAAAATTCACCGGTGGTGAGATCGAGCGCGGCGAGCCCGAAGCCCTCGCCTTGCGGCACGATCGAGGCGAGGAAGTTGTTCTGCTTGGGCTCGAGCTGCGTGGTGTCGAGGATGCTGCCGGGCGAGAGAATTTGCGTGATCTCGCGGCGCACCACCTGGCCGGGGCGCGGGGCTTCCATCTGGTCGCAAATGGCTACCCGCTTGCCGGCCTGCAGCAGCTGCGCGATGTAGCCCTCGGCGGCGTGGTAGGGCATGCCGCACATGGGCGTGTTCTGCCGCGCGGTGAGGGTGAGGCCGAGCAGCCGGGCGCCCTCCTCCGCGTCGCCGAAAAACATCTCGTAGAAATCGCCCAGCCGGAAAAGCAGCACGGCGTCCGGCGGAATCTCGCGCTTGAGCCGATGATACTGCTGCATCATGGGCGTGAGCGCGTCGGACATCGGACCGAAGTCTATCCGGCACGAAACGGATGGCACGATTTTCCTGCCCTGTGCCCTTGGACCACGGGCAGCGGAGGCGTGCGCCATTCGTCTCGACAAAGCCGCGGCCTCGTCGTCGTCATGCCCGGAATCTGGACCTACTTCTATAACAGCCGTCACGTCAAGGCGACGTGCGAGGCGCGCCATCCGGTGCCGAGCTGGACGGATGCGTGTCCGCTGCCTGTCCTGGCCATGGTTCTCTGGCTCGTCTACAGCGTCTTGATGACGGCCATCATGCCCTTGATCGGCATGGGCGTGCAGCCGTTCTTTGGCACCTTTCTCGCCGGGTTGCCCGGCGATTCCGCGTGTTGGGTGCTGGCAGGGATCTACAGCGTGGCGGCGTGGCGCATGTACCGGCGGGATCTTCTAGGCTGGTGGCTGCTTGTCGCGGTGCTCGGCTTTTTCCTGGTCTCCGGCGTGCTGACCTTCTCGCAGCACAACCTGATCGACATGTACCGCGCCATGAACCTGCCCCGGGATCAGCTAGCGCAGATGGAGCAGATGCAATTGCTCAAGGGCAAGGGCATTCTCTGGTTGATGCTGCTCTTCTTCATCCCGGCTGGCGGATACCTGATTTACATCCGGCGCTTCTTTCGCGCGCCCGCGGCGGGTTAAGGAACGCTTCTAGAGGCGATGCACCGGCTGCGGCGGCGCCGGGCGGAAATAATGCAGGTGCGCGAACTCGGTGATGAGGCCCGGGAACTCGCCGGCCATGCCGACGATGGCGGCGCGTACCGCGGTGTGCAGTTGCTCGGGATGCGTTGCGGCACGCAGGTTGATCATGAGTTCGCCGAACTCGAGGTCCTCCGCGAAGGAGCGCGCGACTTCGGGCGGCCCGTCGCCGATAAAATGGATGGTGCCGATCCGCGTATCGTCGAGCCGAAGCGCGGCGTGCAGATGAAGAACGTCCACGCCGGCCAGGGCATGACGCAGATGGCGGCCGATGCTTTCAAGCAGGGCGGTGGAAGAAGCCTCGCGGCTGAGGGTCAGTTCAATCACGGCGTTGAGGCAGCCCACGGCGGCGGCGCTTTCGGCGTACGCCGCGAGGTCGACTTTGAGTGGTACGGGTCGATCAACTGCTCCAGCCTTGATCAACCGGAGCCAGTCCTCCAGGCCGCGATCCTGCGCGGCGGAAATCACGACGAGTTTCGCGGACGGATGGGCCGTAAATAGTTGCTGGCGGAGGCGATCCAGCCGCGCATCGTCGAGGCGGTCGCTTTGGCCAATGACGATGACCTGCGCCTCCTCAAGCTGCTGGCGGTAAAGCGCAAGCAGTTCCGGTACGAGCGGCTTGCCCGGGGCGAGACCCAGCACCTGTTCCGCGCGGACAGGGTCGACCAACACGGAAAGCGGCGCGACCTCCAGGCCCTCCAACCGGCGCAGCGGGCCCGCCACCGTGGCATTCAGGTCGAGAGTGGTGCCAACTGCCTCGACGAGGACCACGTTCGGGTTGGACGCGGCCACCTTCTTCACCGCGGCCGCCAGCGACGAGAAGCGTGAGGCGAGATCACCGCCGCTGACCTCCTCGACGGGGAAAGCCTCGAGCCGGAACTCCGCCGTGTCGATCAGCTCAGCGCCATGATTGTTGGCGATAAAGGCCGCCGTCCGGCCCTGCTTCCTGAGGTGCCGGGCAAGCGCGAGCAGCGCCGCGGTCTTGCCGGCGCCCGGAAAACCGCCGAGCAGGATGTAACGGGGCTGGCTCATGAAGGGGTAAAGGAATGCCGATGTTCGGGGTGAGACGGTGTGTGGCAAGGTTATTTGGACGGATTGGTCGCTCGTCCTGTGCGAGGGCCGGTCGGCGCTTGCCGTCACCGGCTCCTTGACCCAAGCTGCGATGTCTCTTTTTCCGTGACCGTATGAATTTCACCACCCAGGCGGCGCAGGATATCGCGGGCAAGCTCGAGCGCGATCCGATCGAGATCCGGCACTGGCGCCAGCTGCTCATCCTCTGCTTCGACCAGAAGGCGGTGGAGACCCTGCAGACCCTGCAGGTTGTCGTCACGGCCATCGAGCAGATCTGGAACCTGAAGCGCCACGCGGCCAAGGAGGCGCACGACGCGGCCAAGCAAAAGGCACGCAGCACCGGCAGCCGCGAGCCGCTGCCTTCCGCCACCATCACGTCGATCGCGCTGACCAACCGGCAGAAGGACGTCCTGCTCAAGTTGTCGCGCGATCCTGATTCCGCCGAGCTCATGACCCGCTTCGGGCGGATGCTGGTGGAGGACTATGGGCTGGTGCAGCCGGCCGAGGCGGTTTACACGCGCGCGCTCGCCCTGGCGGACGACGAGCCACTGGAGGCAAAGATCAAGGAGGCGCTTCGCCGGCTCGAAAGCGACGCGAAGATGAGCGAGTCGACGGAGAATCTGCCGAAGGTGCACGCCGCCATCGCCCCGGAATCGATGGGCGTCAAGAGCCCCACGCACCACCGGCCGAGCGCCGCGGCGCTGATCAAGCGCACAGGGCGGCTTTCCGTGGACCGCAGCCGGATCGAGCCCAAGGCGCCGCCGAGCGCCAGCGAATCGGCCTGGCCCGACGCGCAAAAGAAGCTCGATGAAAAGATGGCCGGCTTGATCGCGCTGACGGAGCAGATCTGCGAGACGGCGCCGCGGCCGATGCGCCTCCCGCGCTCGATCGCGCCGTTCCAGTGGCTCGAGTTTTTGGAAGGCCACGTCACCATGCTCCTGGAAACGCTGGCGGCGCAGGACATCCACATCACCACCACGGTGAACGTCGAGTCAGCGCCCCGCGAGGATGTGGAAGCGCGCGCCTGTCTCATCAGCGGCTTGATGGACGAGATCGAACGCGAGCTGATTGTGCTCAAGCCGGCCAAGCCCAGCGGCAAGGCCACCGTCCGGCTGCCCGTCGCCGGCGTCGACGACATCTTCGACCGGATCGAGGCCGGCGCGCTGTCCGAGGCGGAGGCGCAGATGCGTTACCTGGACCGCTCCGTGCCGAAGGACCAGGCGAGCGAGGTCTGGTTCCACCTGGGGCTGGCTTTCCAGAACGATCGCGAGAACCAGCGCGCCATGAACGCCTACGCGCGCGCCGTGGAGCTCAACCCGAACAACCTGCAGGCCTGCTTCAACAGCGGCATGATCCAGCACGAGGAGGGGATGCTGTATCCCGCGCTCAAGAGCTACGAGCGCTCGCTGGAGATCGACCCGCAGCAGCCGAAGATCTGGTGCAACCTGGGCGCCTTGCAATTTCAGCTGGGCGAATTCCAGAAATCGGTCGAGTCGTTCAACAAGGCAGTCGAGCTGAAGCCCGATTACGCGCGGGCCTGGGACAACCTGGCCGGCTCGCTTTGCGCGCTGGACCAGCTTGACGAGGCGGAGCGGTGCTGTCATCGCGCGCTTAACTACAAGGACGGTTACGCGGATCCTTACTTCAAGCTCGGCTCGATCTACTTCCAGCGCGGCGAGGTGGAGGCGGCGGAGGAATCCTTTCGGCGTGTGCTCGAGGTCAACCCGGGTTATCCGCTGGCCGGTCACTACCTCGCCATGGTGCTGGCCCGCAGTGGCCGCCTGGAGGAAGCGCTGGAGGCGATCGAACGCGCGGCCACGCCGCCCGGCGAGACCGAGCTGCCCTCGCAGGCGTGGATGGAAATGGGCTTCAATCTTTACGAGTGCGGCGACTACGAGAATGCCATCCGCGCCTACGAGCGCGCGCTGACCTTCACGCCGGAACGCGCTGTGATCTGGCTCGATGCCGGCGTGGTGCACCAGCAAAAGGGCAAGCTCGACCAGGCGCGCCGGCATTACGAGCAGGCGGTGGAACTTGAACCCGACCTCGCCCGCGCCTGGCACAACCTCGGGCTGGTGCGGATGGAGATCGGCGACCGCAAGGGCGGCCAGGCCGCGCTCGACGAGGCGGAGCGGCTCCTAGCGCGCGGGCGCTGACGCGTTGCCGCCCGCGACTTGCTGATCGAGGCCCCAGCTCTTGTTCGGCAGCGGCCCCATGACCAGGGCGAGCGTCCCGCCGGCGGTGATCTCCGAATAGTCGAGCCAGCAGCGGTTGAACGGTTTTCCATTCAAGGCGGCTGACTGGATGTAGATGTTGTACGGCGAATTGTTCGCGGCCGTGATGACGAAGGTTCCGCCCTTGGTGTAGTGCGGATCGAGCTTGAGCGTCGTCTTGGCGAAGAGCGGGCTGAGGATCTCGAAGCGCGGGTTGCCCGGGCAGGATTGGTGCAGGCCGATCGCGCAGAGGGCGTACCAGGCCGACATCTGGCCCACATCGTCGTCGCCGGGCAGACCTTCCGGGCCGATGTCATAAACATGCATCGATTGCCGTACCCACTTCTGCGTCAGCCACGGCGCGCCCGACCAATTAAAGAGAAAGCCGATGAGCTCGGTCGGTTCGTTGACCGGATTGTTATAGGGGTTCCACCACGGCTCCATGCCGCCGTAGATGTGGGCCGGATTTTTGGTTCCCAGGTACGGATTCCAAAGGGAGAAATCGGGCGAGCGGCTGAAGAAATCGTTCAGCTTCGCAGTGAAGAGCTCGTTGCCGCCGAGCAGATCGATCATGCCAGGGATGTCGTTGTACGCGGTCCAGCCTGCCTGGTAGACGGTCGCCTCGCGCGTGTATTTCGGCGAAATGAGGCCGGGCCAGGGGAGAAACTGGCCCTTGTCGTCCTTGGCGCAAAACCAGCCCTTCCACTCGGGCCGGACGTCCTTGCCCTCCGCATCGTAGGTCCACGGCTCGTCGGGATTGAAGAGCTGCCGGTAGGCCTCGGAGAGCGCGAGGTATTTCGCCGCCGTGTCCTGGTGGCCGAGCGCGGCGGCGAATTGCGCCATGTTCCATTCGCACAGGCCGTATTCGGTGGTCTCGGAAATATTGCCCGGGCAATAGCCGAGCCTGGAGTTGCCGTACTTCCGCGTGGTGTTGAGGCAATAGGTGTAGGCCTTCGCGCTGTCGAAGTTGCGGATGCCCTTCTGCCAGGCGTCGTTGATCACGATGACCTCGGGATTGCCGATCATGCAATCGGTGTAGTTGCCCATGAGCTCCCAACGGTCGAGATACTGGGTGCCGTTGGTCTCGGCCAGGGAGAGCATGCTGTTGATCTGGTCGTTGACGACTTTCGGGTCGATCAGGGTTAGCAGCGGAAACTCGCTGCGGTAACCGTCCCAGCCGCTGAAGATGGTGACGTTGGTGAAACCGGTGGCGTGATGGACCTGGTGATCGCCGCCCGTGTAGTCGCCGTTGGCGTCGGCAAAGGTCATGGGGAAGAGCAGGGCGCGGTAGAGCGCGCTGTAGTAGATCGTCTTGTCGTCCTCCGTCCCGCCCTCGACCTTCAGGCGACCGAGCGCCTGTGCCCACGTATCGCGCGCCTGTTGCCGGACCTGGTCGAAGTTCCACGCCGGAATTTCCGCCGCGAGGTTGGCGCGCGCCCCGGCCACGCTGACAAAGGAAAGCCCCGCCTTGACCAGGACGGTGTCGTTCGCCTTCGTCGGAAATTCCGTGAAGAAGCCGAGATGCTGTCCGTCCTTTTCCGCACAATCGGGAATGACCTCGGCGTTTTGGCACGCATCGATGAAGTCGGGATCGTTGATGGTCCTGCTTTGGATGGTGCCAAGAGGACCCATGCGATGGCCGTAGATAATCGGCGGATGGGCATTCCACTTGTCCGGCAGGGTGGCGCTCCATACGCCGGTCTTGGTGAAGGGCCGGCTGAATTCAGCATAATAGTAAAGCGTGTAGGCAACGTTCCCGCCAAAGCGCCAGCCACCGCCGTCCTTGGTGCATTCGATCTTGCCCTCGATCGTGTGATCATTCACCACCTTGATCGTCTGGTGCAGGGACGTGCCGTCGAGCCGGTGAGCGAGGTCGATCTGGATGCGGGATTGGTCGTTTTGCGGGAAGGTGAAGCGCAGGATGCCGCTGTGCGTGGTGACGGTCGCCTCGGCCTTGATCTGGTAATCATCCAGCATGACGGAGTAGTAGCCGGGGGTGGCCTTCTCGGAGCTTTTCGAGAACGAGGAAAGATAACCCGTGCCGGGCTGGCCGCGTTCGCCCGCATACGTCTTCAAGGTGCCGGTGGTGGCCATGACAAGGAAGTTGGCGAGTTCGCCGCCGCCGTCCGCTCCACCGAGTTGGTCGAAGCCAAAGCCAAGGAGCGTCTTGTCAAAATAGGAATAAGCGGTCGGGCCCGCCACCACGGTATCCGGGCTGACCTTTACCATGCTGAACGGGGTGGAGGCGCCGGGAAAATCCTTCCCCTGATGGCCCGTGCCGATGAAGGGATCGACGTAATCGACGGGATCCTTGGCGGCCAAACTCGAAACGGAGAGCACGATGGCGAGTAGCGTCAGATAAAAGGCTCGTGGAGGCATGGCGGCGGGTTGTTGGAGACGCAACCGTCTCAAATTTCGTAGACAGGATGAAACCCGCCTTGCGGGAAATCGTTCCGGCCCGCGGGCCGGACTATTCGAGGACGAGGGAGTCGCCGATCCGCAGGGTCTTGCCGTGCTCGCTCTCGGGAATCGAGGTGTTGATGGCGAAGCGGTAGTAGTGATTGAACCGGAGCGGCTCGGACCAGGGCGGGAGCGTTTTCTGGCGCATCTCCATGAACTTCTTCTGGAATTGCGCGGTGGCGTCCGCCTTGTCGGGATCACGGGTGGGCACGACGCAGCGTTGGCAGGGATTGTGCCCACAGAGTCGTACATCGCCGAGGCGGAAGGGCCGCTTCGTTTCCGGCAAGCCGAAAAGCCGGTCTTCGCCGAAAGGCTCGGTGCCGGTGATTTCGAGGTTGGTGCGGAAACGGCGCCTCGCGCTCTCGAGGGTGAGGCCGGGAAACCAAGTCGTGACTTCGCGCAGGCTGGCCTCGCTGCAGATAGTCGGCCCGGGCGCGGAGCGGTCGTCGGGAAAGCCGCTCGTGGCCTCGAGCTTCAGGTAGACGGGGAAGCCAAAGAACTTGCTCAGCCAGTCGTTGAGCGGGTCGGGCTCGGTGAGCGAGAAATGGCGCACGTGGTCGGCGCCGGGCGCGTCGAGGATGATGATCTCGTAGGTGGCGTCGAATTCCGCGCGCAGCAGCTGGATGCGCGGCGTGCGCTTGGCGTTGACGTACTTTCCGTCGGAGTCGAAAAGCGCGTAGATGCGGTCGCCCTCGAGAATCCCGCCGGACGTGATCCGCGCCTCCCGGACTGACACGCCGTCCAGCGACTTGACCGGGTAGATCAGGATCTGGCTCAGCACCATGACAGCAGGATAGAAAAAGGTTCGTCCGACGCGAAACATCTTCCCGGTTGGCCGGGTCCGGCAAAGCGCCGTCCGGGAAGATGCCTCCGCCACGCAGCGGCGCCCGCAGGGGGCGCCGCCTGCGCCTACTCCTCCTCGATCCGCGCCTCGTCGCCGCGCTTGATCTTGCCGCCCTGAATGACGCTGGCGTAGATACCGACGTGCGCGTTGTTGTGCTGCACGGCGGTACGCAGGATGCCGTTGTCCTTGGGCAGATCGGCCTGCGGCAGCGTGGTCATGACGCAGCGCGGGCAGGGGCCGGTGATCTTGAACTTCACTTGGTCGCCGATGGCCAGCACCTTGCCGATCCAGTCTTTCTCCACGAAACCGGCAGCCTCGGGCGGAGTGGTGATGACGATGTTGGGGCGAAAGCGGCGCGCTTCGACGCGGCCCTCGGGGTAAAGCCGCCGGAGCTCGTTCATCGTCGCGGTGGTGAGGATGTGGACCATGGCCAGATCGAAGAAGGTTTCCGCGGGCATGGCCTCGTCGGTCACCTCGTCGCGCTTCGGCAGGCCCTCGATGTCCGGCCAGTACTCCTCCAGCGTGCCGGAGGCGGGCGCGCCACTGAGGAAGCGGACGGGCTTGCCGAGCGTGCCAGCCAGCACCGATTCCAGGTCGGCCGCGTTCGAAAGAACGGTGTCGCCGTTGGGCAGGGTGATGCGGACGGACGGCAACTGCACGCTATCAAGCGGCGCGGTATACGCCGCATGGAAGGCAAAGAGGTTGGGCCATTTCGACGGGTTCTTGGCGCTGGCGATCTTGCCCGTGGCAGGATCGGAAAGCGCAAAGAGGCGATCGCCGACGATGCCCTTCCCGCCGACCATCACGGCGTTAAGTTCCTCGCCCATCATCGATTTGACCGGGTACCGGTAGAGCGTTCCGACCGATCCGACTGCGGTGGCTTCTGCAAGCATGAGAAATTATCCTTTCAGCTAGAGTTGATGAAAACGAAACCCCGGACCCTCCGCCCCGAAGGCGCGCAGGGTCCGGGATTGATTGCGGCTATTTGAACGCGAGACCGCCCTGCGGCATGCGCATCTCGGCAAGCTCCTCGCGGATGCGGGCCAGCGACTTCGGGTCGCGGATCTTGTAGGCCACGGCGCGGAAGAGGCCGATGAGCAGGTAGACCCCGAAGACGTAGGGGAAGTAGTTTACCGGCGCCGGCGGCACCGGATAGACGCTTCCCACCGCGGGGATGCAGAGCAGCGCCAGGCCAGAGAGACTAAGCGCGATACCTCCCGCCTTCAGCTCCCCGATCTTCTTCAGGTAAGCCGGGGCCGCGAGGCAGATGAGCGCATAGGCGCCGCAGAAGCCAAAGGCGCCCATCGTGCCGGCGTCGTTGAACTCATCCAGAGTGGCGAAGCCGCTCAGCGAGAAGATCGTGACCACGCCGAACATCATGATGGCCATCATGCCCAGCGCGACGTGAGGCGTCTCGTTGGCCTGGTGCGAGCGCCGGAAGCACTCGTGGAAGGCACCGTGGCGGCTCATGGCGAACATGACCCGCGCACCGGCATTCATGCAGGAGAGCGCGAGGGCAAAGAAGCTAACCATGGCGCCGAGCGAGAGCGGAATGGACAGCCAGGGGACGCCGTACATCGCCGAAAGGATGTTCAGCGGTGCATCCCACGTGTCGAGCGTCTTGGCCGCGCCATGCGCGCCGAGAACCTCGACGTACGAGACGAAGATGAAGAACGCGCCGGTCAGCACCAGGCTCCAGATGATGGAGCGGGGAATGGTGGTGAGCGGGTTCTTCGCTTCCTCGCCGAAGGCGGTGGAGCTTTCGAAACCGACCAGGCTGAAGACCGCCACGACGACGCCGAGGCCAAGTCCCGACCAGGTCAGCGACTTCACGTCGTACTGCGCGGGATCAAACATGCCCGAGCCATGATGCCCCAGGACCACGCAGCAAAGTGCGATGATCAGCGTGCAGGAGATCGCCTCGAGGATCAGCATGAGGATCGTCGAGATGACGATATCCTTGTAGGCCAGGATAAAGCAGGACCCGAGGCAGATGAAGAAGAGCAGCGGGTCGGGCAGGTGAATGCCCATCGCCGTCAGCACCTTGCCGGCGAAGATGGTGAAGCCCGTCGTGCCCGCGATGCCGATGAAGAGGTACGACCACATCAGGCACCAGCCCGACATCGAGCCGAAGGTTGGCCCGAGGCCCATCGACGTGTAGGTGTACATCGAACCGGCTCCCGTGCTGCGCTTGGCAAACTGGTTCAGGTTGAAGGCGACGAACATCAGCATGATCGTGCCGACGAGGTACGACAGCCAGCTGAGGTTGCCCGAGTTGCCGAACATCAGCGGTACGATCAGTGCCGCCGTCATGGTCGGCGAGATCAGCGCGATGTTTTGCGCCAGCAACTCGGCGAAGTTCAAGCACGCAGGCTTGAGTTTGTGTTCCAGGCTCATGTTTCTCTCTCCTTATTCTGTGGGTTTTTGTCTTGGGTTTAAACTGGTGCGGGCATGCGCGCGGTGCGCCGGCAAGGGCAGCGGGATGGCGCGGCGCGAGGCGAAGGTGGGAACCGCTCCGCGGCCCGCGGCGGTCACCGGGCTGGCCACCACCAGCAGCTCCGCCTCACCCGGCCCGGGCGCGATGAGCCGGTGCGGCAGGCGCGAATCGAAGTGCGCGGCATCGCCCGCCTCGAGGTCATAGAACCGATCGGCCAGCGAAAGCCGCAAGCGACCGGAGAGCACGTAGATCCATTCCTCGCCCTCGTGCTGGAAGTGGGTCTGGCCGGTGCGGCGGGGCGAGATGACGACCCGCAGCGGCTGGAGATTGAACTGGTGATCCGCCGCGGAAAGCGGCGTGAAGACCAGACCGCGCGATTTCCGTGGCTCCGTCTCCGCCGCGCGCACGATCAGGCATGGCTCAAGCGCCACATCCTCCTCGAACATGGAGGCGAGCGAGACGTTGAAGATCCGTGCCAGCGTCAGCACGGCGGCGATGGACGCCTGCCGGTCACCGGTTTCCAGCCGGGAAAGAAACGTCTTCGACAGCGCGGTGCGGCCGGCGAGTTCCTGCAAGCTCCAGCCGCGCGCCAGTCGCAGCTCGCGCAAGCGCCGGCCAAACGAATCCAGCTGCGTCTCGATGGGATTGCGAATAATGCTCATGAAGGATGTTGCCTCTCAGGCAATCGTCGTTGCCTAGCAGGCCACGTACCAACGGCGTTTGCGCCGAACGGCGAGATCCAGATGAGAAATTTGCGTCAGGCAGTCGGCTCAAAAAAACCGCCTTGCTTGAAAAGATACAGCGCGCCTTGAACCGGGCCCGTTGGGTAGACAGGCGGTTTATGGTGCGACGGCAGTGCCAAGAAGACGGCCACAGGCGTCCTGCGCCATCTCCAGCGTAAGCAGCTTCATGCAGAGATGGTCGTGGTCACAGCCTTCGATTCGGAAGCTGCAGAGCCGGCAGGGGACAGTGGCCTGGAGTGCAATGAACCGGCCCTGCTGGGGTCCCCACGTAAAGACGGCGTGCGCCGCGCTGAAGAGGACGAACGTGGGCGTGCGAGCACGCGCGGCGTAATGGCTGAGCGCCGAGTCGTTCGTGACGACGAGGGTGGCGCGGGGAAGAAGCGAAAGGAGCTCCGGGAAAGTCAGTCGGCCGACGGTGTTGACGATCTGCCGATGCAGCGACCCGAAGATCTGTTGATACTCGCCGCGCCGGGTGGGATCGCCGGTGATCAGGCAGCGGATCGAATGGACCTCCGCCAGCCATAGGCAAAGGCCGACATAGCGATCCAGCGGCCAGTCCTTGCGCGCATGGCCGGAGTGCGGGGAAATGAGGGCGAAGCGCCCGCTGCCCCATCCCGTGTCTGCTCCATCCACCGGCGTCACGACGAGAAGGCGCGCACCTGCATGGCACCGCGTCGCAAACGCTGAACGGAGGCGGCAACCAACGCCGCCTGCTGTTCCGACCGGTGAGGCAAGGCGTTTTCACCGCCGGAGAGGAGAGTCGCTTCAGGTGGCCACGGCATACCGGAAAGGGTCACCGAGCCGCACCCTGACCAGCAACGCAGGTCGAGAAAAAAGGAGATGATTCCCGTGGCGTCGCCCGGCCGGAACTTCACCGGGACTGAAATCGCCCGGCTTCCATAGGGAAGGCGGAGGGTCATCGCGCGGTACGCTTTTTCCAGTAGCGCCACGGAACTGGTGATCTCGATTTGTATGCTAAGTGGAGCAAGGCCATGAGAAACAATCTCGAATTGAAACTCGCCCGACCCGGAGGTGTCTTCGTCACTCCAAAGGCAGGTGAGAGTCGCTTGCGCCACGGTGTTCTTCCCCAGCACGACTCGCGGCCGGGCCCGCAGATCGTGGACGCGAAAGGGCATGGCGGGCTGGTCCTGTTCCCGCGGCGGCGGCGCTGCTTCACCTGCCACCAATTCCAGATCGAGAAACGCGTGCCGGGCATGCGCGGAAAAACCGCATTTCAAGGCAGACGGCACGCCCCGGAGCAGAAAGCGGGTGTCGGGATCAACCCTGAGATCGAGGGCGAGATCATACCTGCGGTCGGCGGCAAGGAGCGCGGTCAGATCCGACGGTGAGCTGCGGATTTGCCCGTCTTCACCGATGGCGTCAAGAATCAGGATCTCCTCCGCGATGCCCAACTCGCGCGCGAAGGGTTCATTCCAGGACGAAACGACCAGGGTGATGTGGGCGTCAGGAGCAAGCTTGCGCAACATCTCCAAGGCCGGGACCGCCGTGACCAGGTCTCCGCGATGATCCACCTTGAGCACCAGGATGGAAGGTCGGTCCGGCGTTGCTTCTCCTCCGGAACTGACCTCGAGGATCTGGGTCATGCCGTTGGCTGGGCGCTGGAGCCGACGGCCTCGCGGACCACCGTGTCGGCCACGTCATCAAGATCATGGGATTGCATGCAGCGCGCGGTTTCATGGCCAGCCGGGCATCGTTGCATCCAATAGTCGTCGGACCACCAGCAGTTCCCGCAATAACTGGGAGCGCGGTTGATGTTTTCCCGGTAGCCAAAGAAGCTGGCGTTGGTCGGCCCAAAGAAGACCAGGCTTCGACGTCCGACTGCCGCGGCGAGATGCACCAGGCCGGACTCGGTGTCGACGTGCAGGGCGGCATGCTTCAGCACGGCGACCGATTGCTGCAACGAAAGGGAGCCTTTCAGGTTCAAGTCGACGCCTTGAATCGTGGACCCAACGCCGCCGCCAATTTGGACGATCTTAAGTCCGCTTCGCTTCTTGATTTTACCGAGGAGAAGCGGCCAGTCCTCCGTCATGAGCACCTTGGTCGGGCGCGAAAACAGGCCGTTGAAGCCGACATCCCAGCCATCGTGGACTGTGATGTAGGGCTGCTGGCGCAGGCCGTGCCGATCGAGGATCGACTCGTCCAGCGCGAGGGACAGCTCCGGCCCGGTGTAAGGAACCCCGGTGAAGTCGTGCAGGAAGGACTCGCGTGCCTTGCCGCGGAGGACGGCCAGATCCGCGAACGCGCCGTCGAAATGCGGATGATGGTCGCAGTATTTCTTCCAGGTCTGGCGGCTGCGCCAGACTTGGGCGATCACCCCGACGACAAACGGATCGAAGACCGAAACGCGGGTCTTGTCCACGCCCAGCCACGCGTCGACGAATTGATTGATATAGAAGGAGACGTGATAACCGGCCTTGAAGTCCTCAAAGAGCAGATCGTCATAAACGGCGCGCAGCCCCGGAATGGCCGAGAAAATGAACTTGCCGTTGCGATGATTGGAAAAATAAATATCAAGGGTGCACGGACACTTGATGCAGGACATCAGATCGCGCAGCCAGCGCGCGGCCACCACGGCATCCCCAATTCCGCCCGTCACGCGCACGGCCAAGGCGAGAACGTCCGGATGAGACCGGGTGGGCGCGGTGGAGAAGAAATGCGCGAGTCGTTTTATCATCGCGGGGAGCGGTCCGAGACAGTATCGCCAGCCTTACCGAGGCGCAACCCTTCCGAGGTTCGGCGCGGGATGTTTGGCCGAAAAGACGCCCAACGGTGACTCGGCGCACTCCTGCCATGCTTGCCAAGGTCTGCGGGGCGGGTTAGATCACGACGCTTGCGCATGCCGGTCCGCGTTCTTGTCGATCTTTCCGCCGCCTTGCGGGAGCAGGCGGGGATTCCCGGCGTGGCGCGGCAACTCGCGTGGCTGCTTTCGGAGGCACCGGACGTCGAGATGGCGGCGCTTATCCAGTCGATTCACTGGCACACGCGGGTGGATGCGCTGGAGCGTCCCCGGTTTCCTGCGCAGGCCCTTTTGGATGACGCCCAATATCTTTCCGAAGCGCTTC
>CAJCIA010000061.1 GCA_903970275.1 Betaproteobacteria bacterium | reverse complement strand
ATGAGGATACGGTCCGCTTTCTCAGCTTCCACTAGAAGGATGTCCGCCGATTCAGGATCGAGGGCTAATGGCTTTTCCACCAGCACGTGCTTGCCCGCCTGCATCGCCCGCAGGGCCAACGCCGCCAGCGAATCGTGCCGTGTGGCGATGATAACGGCGTCGAGGGTGGGGTTTTCAAAAATAGCCGAAGGAGCCTCAACGACCTGGGCGTGTGTCCCGGCCAGCGCTTCAGCGCTCGGGCGATCGAGGTCGTGCACCGCCACCAATTGTCCGGGCTGGAGGCACGCGGCGCGCTTGCGGCCCACGAGGCCCGCCCCAATAATCCCGTAGCGAATCATGAGGTGGAAACGCGCGGTTCCGTCACGCGGCGGAGGGTGTACAGGTCGGTTCCCGCCAGCTCGGCCCGACGCGCCGACAATGATTTCCAGTCATCCCACCGCGCACTGATTAACCGGCCCGTGATGCCGTTGCAGGCCGCGCTGGCCAGCAACACGCAAAGCCCAGCAGCCAGCTCCGGCGGACAGCCGCCCTCGCGCTCGACGCGTAGCGCTTCGGCATGCGCCGCTTCGCCGCTTTTTGTCGCTCCCGCGGCAACCGTCTCCGAGGTCAGCCGGGTTTTCACCGCGCCGGGCGCAACAGCATTCACGTCGATGTGATGCGGAGCCAACTCTGCGGCGAGATTTTCCGTCAGCCGGACAACCGCGGTCTTCGCCGCCGCGTAGGCGCTGAAGAAGGGTCGCGGACTGGTGGCGCCACCGCCGGAAAGATTGATGATCTTGCCCGCACCGCGCCGTTTCATCTGCGGAATGAAAGCGCGGCAAGGCAGCGCCACGCCGAAAAGGTCGATCTCGACCGTGCGCTTCCACTCCTTCCATGGCACCTCGTCCAACGTGCCGATCGGCCCCTGCACCCCGGCGTTGTTAATGAGCACATCGCAGCCGCCAAGTTCGCGCGCGGTGAAATCGGCCAGCGTCGCCACTTGCTGCTCGTCGCTGACGTCGCAGGCATAGTGGAGAACCTTCTGCCCACTCCGCGCCAAGGCGCGCGCCGTTTCCTCCAGCGGGCCGCGCGTGCGTGCGCAGAGGACGACATGGTCACCCGCCTTCACGAAGGCCTCCGCGATCGCGCGCCCAATGCCAAGGCTCGCGCCGGTGACGACGACGTTTCGCGCACTCATTGGGTTTTCGCGCCCTCATCGAAAATCCAGGGATTCGCCTGGAGCCACTCCACCGTATTCGCAACACCTTCGCGGATCGTGGAGCGCGGCTTCCAGCCCAGCGCTTGAAGTTTCTTTGTATCGAGCAGGATGAACGGATTGTCGCCGACCCAACCGCGATCGCCGCCGCCGTATTCCAGCGTGGGCGCGAGGCCCAGTGTCTCGCAAATCCACTGCGCGGATTCACTCACCCGGCAGGTCTCCTCCGTGCCCAAGTTATAGGTCTCGCAAAACCCGGCTTCGCTTTCGGACCCCTGCTGCAACACGGCCAGGATTCCCGCCACACAATCCTCCACCGCGAGGTAGGATTTCTGCGCCCTGCCGTCGCCGAGGATGTGCAGCACCTTCGAATTGGCGCGCAACTGGCGGCAGAAATCGAACACGTGTCCGTGGCTGTAGCGCGGTCCCAGGATCGAGACGAAGCGGCAGATGCGCGCCCGCAAGCCAAAGCCCTCCGCATACGCCGCAATGAATCCCTCCGCCGCCATCTTCGAGGCGCCGTAAAGCGACGTCTGGCGCGGCATGGGAGCATCCTCCGGTGTGGGGAACGTGGCGGTGTCGCCGTAGATGGAACCGGTCGAGGCGAAGACCAGGTCGCGCACCGCCGCCGCGCGCATCGCCTCCAGCACATTCATCGTGCCCGCCGTGTTCTGCTCGAAGTCGCGAAGCGGATGTTCCAGCCCGTGCCGCACGTCGGCGTTTGCCGCGAGATGAATCACCGCCCCGCACCCACTCATGGCCGCGGTTAGTTTCGACAGGTCAAAAAGGTCGCCGCGAACGAGGCCGAAGCGCTGGCTCTTCTCCGCCGCGGCGAGGAACTCCGCGCGGCCGGTGGAGAAATTATCATAGCCCACCACCACCGCGCCATTTGCCAGCAGGCGATCGACCAGGTTACTGCCGATGAAGCCCGCCGCGCCCGTGACCAGGATCGGCGCCTTCATGGATCGAATCCGATCGCCTGCTCGACGATGAATTTGGGACGCCCTTTTACTTCCTCGTAAATGCGCCCGATGTACTCGCCCAAGATGCCCACGCTCACCAGCTGCACGCCGCCCATGAAAAGAATGAGGATGACGATGGTCGGATTGCCGATCGGGAAGGGGAATCCGCCCAGCTTCATGCCAAGATAAATGAGCGCGAGCAGGAAGCTGGCGAAGGCGGCGAGGAATCCGGCCTGCGTGCAAAGCGAAAGCGCGTAAGTGGAAAAACAGAAGACGCCGTTGAAGCCGATCCGCAGCGACCCGAACATGCGATTATAATGCGTGCGCCCCGCGTGGCGCGCCGGTCGATCGAATGGAATCAGTGCCTGCCGAAAACCGACCACCGCCACCATGCCGCGCAGAAAGCCGTGGCATTCCTTCAACCGGTTGAGCTCCTCGACCACGCGCCGGCTCATCAGCCGGAAGTCGCCCGTGGCGGGAGGAATCTCCACGTTGGCGATCTTGTTGATCACGCGATAACCGACGGCCGCGACCAGCCGCTTGATCCAGGGCTCGCCCCGGCGCGTGCGGCGTTGCGGAATGACCACGTCGTAGCCCTCGCGCCATTTTGCGACCATGGCTCCGATCAATTCCGGCGGATCCTGCAGGTCGACATCCATGATCACCACCGCGTCGCCGCGGGCGTAGGCCAGCCCACCCAGCGTCGCCATGGGCTGGCCAAAGCGGCGCGAAAAGGCAATCAGCTTCACCGCCGGATCGCGGCGCGTTTCCTCCACGATGATCTCGCGGGTGCGGTCGGGCGAGGGATCGAGGCAGAAGATGATCTCGTGACTCGCCACGCACGCGGCGAGCACGGGCCGGACATGGCGAAGAAATTCGCCCACGTTGTCCTCCTCCCGGTACACGGGAACAACCACGGAAAGTTCCATCAGGCGTGGCGCCAGCATGGCTCCGCGCCCCGCGCCGCTTCAAGGCCAAAGTCTGGCGGAGGCAGGCACCTCCTCCGCCAGCTGCATCCAGCTTCAATCGAGGATTGATTTGCCGCAGGCGGCTGTAACGTGCTGCATGGCCACTGTTGTTCACTGGTTCCGGGCTGATTTGCGACTGCGGGACAATTGCGCGCTGCACGCCGCGTGCGCCGAGGCGGAGGCGGTCATCCCCGTCTTCATCTTCGATCCCGCCATCCTGCGTTCCCCGGACAACGGCGCGCCCATCACGGCGTTCATGCTCCGCCTGCTGTCCTCGCTGGAAAAAGATCTGGCCGCCGCAGGCGCGCGCCTGATTTTCCGGCATGGCTCCTTGCTGGAAGAAATGCAGGGCATCTTCCGCGAAAGCGGCGCAACTCAGCTTTTCTATAATCGCGATTACGAGCCCTACGGCCGGGAACGCGACGCGGCCGTGGAGAAGTGGGCGAGCAGCGCGGGGATCACCGTGCGCAGCTTCAAGGACAGCGTGCTGCAGGAGCCAGGCGAGGTGCTCAAGGACGACGGCACGCCCTACGGTGTCTACACGGCCTACGCCCGCCGCTGGCGCCTGCGTCCGCTTGATCCCGTTCTGCCCACGCCCCGGTTTCCCAAGAAGGCCCCTGCACGCCAGCCGCGCGGCATCCGTCTGCCGACGCTCAAGGAGCTTGGCCTGCACACAGATCTCACCTTGCCCGCAGCGGGAGAATCAGCCGCGCTCGCGCAATTGAGCAAGTTCACGCACGGCCCGCTCCTGCGCTATGCCGAGGGCCGCAATCTTCCCGCCGAACCGGCAACCTCACAGCTCTCGCCGCATCTGCGCATGGGCGCGCTTTCGCCGCGCATGATCGTGGCCGAAGCGGTGCGGGCAGGGAAAAGCCATCCGCAGGCCCGCGAGCACGTGGAGACCTTCATCGGCGAGCTGATCTGGCGCGATTTTTACCGGCAAGTCCTCTGGCATCATCCGCACGCCGCCACCAGCGCGTTCAAGCCGCGCTACCAGGAACTGAAATGGGGCAACGACTCACGGCTCTTCGAGGCCTGGCAGCGCGGCCGCACCGGCTTCCCCATTGTCGACGCCGGCATGCGCCAGATGGCCGCCACCGGCTGGATGCACAACCGCCTGCGCATGATCGTCGCGTCGTTCCTGTGCAAGGACCTGCTCGTCTCCTGGCAGTGGGGCGAGCGCTTTTTCATGCAGCACCTGCTCGACGCGGACCTGGCCAATAACAACGGCGGCTGGCAGTGGACTGCCGGCACGGGCACCGACGCACAACCGTGGTTCCGCATCTTCAACCCGCTCGCGCAGGCCAAGAAGTTCGATCCCGAGGGCGCCTACATCCACCGCTGGGTGCCGGAAATCGACACTCCCGATTATCCGCGGCCGATCGTCAGCCATGCCGAGCAGCGGGCCAAGGCGCTGGCCCTTTTTCGCGGAGTTCAGGCGAACGGTCGTTGAGCGACGCATCAGGCTCAAGGGCGCTTCGTTAGCCTCGCTTGCGCGGTCGAAGCAAGATTCATTGGCGCAAGTGCACGGGCTCGCCAACCTTCCTTGCATGCCCGGCACGCTCCGCCTCATCCTGGGGGATCAGCTCAACGCCGCCATCAGCTCGTTGCGGGGCGCCGATCCGGCGCGCGACACGGTGCTGATGGCCGAGGTGAGGGAGGAAGCGACCTACGTCCCGCATCACCAGAAGAAGATCGCGTTCATCTTCTCCGCCATGCGCCACTTCGCCGCCGAGTTGCGCGACGCGGGCTGGAACGTCCGCTACGTCAAACTGGAGGACAAAGGCAACACCGGTTCCTTTGAAGCCGAAATCGACCGCGCCGCGCGCGACGTGCGGCCTGACCAGATCATCGTCACGGAGCCGGGCGAATGGCGCGTGCGCGAAAAATTTCTCGCCTGCCGAAAGCGGCTCCCACTGGAAATTCGCGCGGACGATCGGTTCCTCTGCTCGATCGCCGAGTTCCAGAAATGGGCCGAGGACCGCAAGCAGCTCCGCATGGAATTCTTCTATCGCGAGATGCGGCGGCGCCACGGCGTACTCTTGGAAAAGAACGGCATGCCGGCGGGCGGTGCGTGGAATTACGATGCGGAAAACCGCAAGGGTCCACCCAAGGGACTCAAGTTCCTGCCACGCCGCGGGCACGAACCGGATGCCATCACGCAGGAGGTGCTGGAGCTGGTCGGCCGCCGTTTCGGGAAGAACTTCGGGGATCTCTTGCCGTTCGATCTGGCCGTCACGCGCGCGCAGGCCTTGCGCGACCTGGACCTGTTCATCCGCAAGCTGCTGCCCGATTTCGGCAAGTACCAGGACGACATGCTGGCGGGCGAGGCCTTCCTCGCGCATGCGCGGCTCTCCGCGCAGCTCAACGCCGGGTTGCTGCTGCCGCTGGAAATCTGCCGCCGCGCAGAAAAAGCGTGGCGCGACGACAAGGCGCCGCTCGCGGCGGTGGAGGGCTTCGTGCGGCAAATCCTCGGCTGGCGTGAATACGTGCGCGGCATCTACTGGACCCGCATGCCTGGGTTCGTGGAGGAAAATTACCTCGAGGCGCAGCGCCCGTTGCCCCAGTTCTACTGGGACGCGCAAACCGACATGAACTGCGTGGCCGAGGCGGTGACGCAAACGCGCCGCCACGCCTACTCGCATCACATCCAGCGCCTCATGGTCACTGGCAATTTCGCGCTCCTCGCCGGCCTGCTGCCGAGCGCCGTCTGCGAGTGGTATCTACTCGTTTACGCCGATGCCTACGAGTGGGTCGAGTTGCCCAACGTCCTCGGCATGGCACTGTTCGGGGACGGCGGCCGCATGGCCTCGAAGCCCTATGCGGCCAGCGGCCGGTACATCAACCGCATGTCGAACTTCTGTGGTCGCTGCCGCTTCAATCCCAACGAGACGGTGGGCGAAACGGCCTGCCCCTTCAACTCGCTCTACTGGGATTTCATGGATCGCAACCGTGCCAAACTCCAGGGCAACGCGCGGCTTTTCAACGTCTACGCCTCCTGGAACCGCATGACCGGCGATAAGCGCGAGGCCATCCTCAAGCAGGCCGCCAGCTTTCTGCGCACGCTAGACGTGCCCGGCTCCGCTCGCCCGCCGACCACGCCTGCGCTAAAGTCGCTGACTTGATGAATCATCTTCCGCGCCTCATTGTTTTCTCCGGCGCCGGGCTTTCCGCAGAAAGTGGGCTGCCCACGTTCCGTGGCGACCAGGGGCTGTGGGAAGGGGTGCCCATCGCCAAGGTTTGCCACATCGAAACGTGGCGCGAGAACTTCGACGCGGTGCACGAATTCTACGACGCCCGCCGCATCGCCGAGGCTCGCGCCGAGCCGAATGCCGGCCACCGCACCATCGCCGAATGGCAGAAACGCTGGCCCGGCCGCGTCGTCATCCTCACCCAGAACATTGATCGCCTGCTTGAGCGCGCCGGGTGCACCGACATCGTGAAGCTGCATGGCGACATCCGCCGGATGCGCTGCGTGGCGTGCGAAACGGAATGGGAGATCGGCGGCGTAGCCTACGATCAATCCGGTTGCCCGCAGTGCCGCAGCACGCGTGACGTCAAACCCGCCGTCATCTTCTTCGGCGAGGCGGCGCCGCGCTACACGTTCCTGCAACAAGTCGCACAATTCCTGCGCCCGCAGGACACCGCCATCGTGGTGGGAACCTCCGGCGTCGTGCTGCCGGCCGACCGGCTCTTCGCCCACACCCCGGCGCACTCGATCCTCGTCAATCTTCAGCCGGGCGTGGACATGGACGAGGGAGCCTTCACCGAGCGCCACTATGGTCCCGCCACCCGGCAACTGCCGGCGCTGACTGCCTTGCTGCGTCAGCGCCTGGGCTGAAGCAGCAAGCTCAGCTCTGGCGATAGGCGTTGCGGCGCCAGTGCAGGATCAACCCGGCCAGGCTGCCCACGGCAAAGAGCGCAAAGGAGTTCGGCTCCGGCACCGCGTCGACCCGGCCGCTGACCGACACGATCGCGTTCGCCGAATAGGTGCCCGAGACGGTGACGACCAGTTCGTTGTACGGCCCGCCCGAGGGGCCCGTCTCGTCATTCGGGAAGCCCGGCGTCGCCACGCTCGAGCTGGTCGAGCCATCGTTGGTGGCCGATTCGGTCACCGGCCCCAGGTCGACGCCCGCTGAAGTGCTGGTAAGCAGCGGGCCGCCCGCCATCGCCGCCTCGCCGAGCACGGCTGTCTGCGACACGGTCGCCGTGGAACTGGTCGCCCCCGGCCCCGGCGAGCCATCGGTCAGCGTCACGGCAAAGCTCGCCTTCACCGCGCTGGGATTAAAGGTGGTGTCGGGAAAAGCGGTGGTGAACTGCACCGAGAACGGCTGGTTGTTGTTGCCGCTCGTGTTCACGAAGTAGTAGCCGTAGGAGACCGAGGGATCACCCAGTGCGACGGCCGGCGTGGCTGCAGGGTCGGCGATGATCACCGTGCCGGCGTCCGTGTTGAAAACCCACCCTGCGCCGGTCAGGTCCAGCTGCACGGGAACGCCCGTGTCGGTGGCTAGATTGCTCACGTAGTTGGCCGACGTGCTCAGGGTGGAGACGCCGTCGGAGTCGGTGACGAAATCGCCGGTGCCCAGCGTCAGGGCCGAGCTGCCCTCGCCGATGGTGATCTGCTGCGCGAAACCAACCCGGATGAACGCCAGGCCCAGGAACAAGGCCACCGTGAGGCTAAAGAGTTTTTTCATGAGGAAATAGAGAGAGGAATCTGCGGATCGCCGCCCTGCGTTCTTGCGTGTCGCCAACGTCGCAACCCTTCACGACGATTCCATGTCGGCCTTGTGAAAAACGAATGAGGATCGCCAAGCGCAGGGCCGCCCGGGTCATGCGGGCGAGATCGGGAGCACGGGATGCCATTGCCTCACTGCGCCGCTTCGCCTAATATCGTTGCTTCATGCCGCGCCGCGCCGAACCCGCCTCTGAAGCCAGCCCGAAGGCCCGCGTCACGCGCGAGTCGCTCGGGCAGATGTTCGCGCTTTACCGCTTCATGCGTCCCTACCGCGGCCGGCTGACCGTTGGCGTCATCATGCTGATCGGCTCCAGCGCCTTGGGCATCTTTTTTCCGCTCCTGTCGGGATTAATGATCAACAGCAAGACGCACCAGGCCGCGCTTCACATCGCGCTGCTCGCGATATCGATTCTTTTCGTCCAGGCGGCGATGTCCTATTTCCAGTCGCTCTTCTTCAACACGGTGGGCGAGTACGCGCTCTCCGACCTGCGCAAGGCGCTCTTCGGCCATCTCACGGAGATGCCGATGACCTTCTTCAGCCAGCGGCAGGTGGGCGAGCTGACCAGCCGCATGATGGCGGACCTGACGCAGCTCCAGGACGCCTTCATCATGGCTATCCCCCAGTTCCTGCGCCAGACCATGATCATGCTCGGCAGCCTGGGCATGATGATCTGGATCTCGCCGCGGCTCACCGGCGTGATGGTGGCCTGTTTCCCGCCCACCATTATCGGCGCCATCCTCATTGGTCGCATGGTCGGCGGCCGCGCGCGCAACACGCAGGAGCACCTCGCGCAGGCTGGCAACGTGATCGAGGAATCGCTCCAGGGCATTGCCAACGTCAAGGCCTTCTGCAACGAGCTCTTTGAGCAGCGCCGCTACGAGTCGAAGCTCAATATTTTTCTCCAATCCATCCTGCACGGCGCGCGGGCGCGGGCCTCGCTCGTCGCCTTCATCATCTTCGCCATCTTCACCGCGATCGTCATCGTGCTTTGGTACGGCACCACGCTGCTCATCGATCACCGGCTGACCATGGGCCTGCTCCTCGCCTTTACCTTTTACACCATGTTCATCGGCGGCTCGCTCGGCAGCTTTGCCGATCTCTACGCCAACCTGCAGCGCTCCATCGGCGCCACCCAGCACGTGCGCGAGCTGCTCAACATTCCG
>CAJCIA010000060.1 GCA_903970275.1 Betaproteobacteria bacterium | reverse complement strand
GATTCCTCGGTCTTAAAACCGCTACATAGCGAAAAAACCTCCGTGGTAGACGGCTGTCCCCCTGGCGTTAGAGAGCGCAGCGACCGCGATGCTTTCTTCCCTGATTTCCCAAGTTCCCCCTAGCTGCTTGTGACCGCCGCGCCAACGGTGGCTCCACACCCCTGTCGCACCGTGCCGGCGCTCCGCACACCATCTAGAAATCCGATCGTGGTCCGCAAGGCGCGCGCCCGAAAATCGCTCCAGGTAAAACCCAGCCGGTGCAAACATGGGCCGTGATCCAGCCACGCCGCCCGCAAGGCAAAAAGAACGATGAGCTGAAATTGCAGCTCCCACGCCGAGCGCTCCAGCGGCAGCCACTCGCGCCAGCGCGCCTTCTGGCGGTCGAGGTGAAAGGCGATATGGCTAGCCTCGTCACTCAGCATCAGGTTTAGCGCGGCGTTCAACGGCTCGTCCTGCACCGCCTCATGGATCATCTGGTAGTAAGCCGTGCCGACGATCTCGCCCGTGAGCAGGGCTTGGATCTCGAAATGGAATCCGCCTGCCTGGCGCACCAGCTTGAAAAGCCTGTGCGTCCAATGGCGGCGGATCAGACGGCCGCCCAGACGTTCGACCAACCGCGCCAGAAGGCGAGCGTGCTCGCCTTCTTCTTTGACGAAAAGCTCCAGTGCCCCGATATCGTCCGGGTCGCATTTTCCTGCTGCTTCCCGGAAGAGACAGGAGCCGCTGCCGGTTTCCCCGAGCTGAAAGTGCGAAAGGGAGATGCTCAGCGCCTCGCGCAGGTCGCCCGGCAGCAGGCAAGGCCGGCTCCACTCCGGCTCAAGGCGATTGAGACAGTTGATGTGAAAGTGGCGCAGCCATTTGCCTGAGATATAGCTTTGCACCCCAAAGCGCGGGCAGGCGGCAGGTCTTTGTCTAGTCGTTTCCATGTCGTACCTCTAGGATGACCCACCAGCTTTGTCAAGCAAAGCTAGGGGGTTCAGAGCCGCCATAAGCGTGTGTAACTCCTCCGCGTAACGTTCTCACTGTGCGTTTCTGCGCGGCACGGTAGCGTGGACGCATCGTGAATCCTCCGGCTTCCCCACTTCGTCGCGCTGTCGTGGTCGGGTCCGGCTTTGGCGGCTTGGCCGCCGCCATTCGCCTGCGCGCGCGCGGCTACGACACAACGATCCTTGAGATGCGGGACAAGCCGGGCGGCCGCGCTTATGTCTTCAAGGACCGCGGGTTCACCTACGACGCTGGCCCAACGATCATCACCGCGCCCTTCCTCGTTGACGAGCTCTTCGCCCTTGCGGGGAAGAAGACGGAAGATTACGTCAACATTGTCCCGGTCACGCCGTTCTACCGCATCGTCTTTCATGATGGCCGCGTCTTCGACTACACGGGCAACGAGGCGGAAATCATTGAGCAGATCAAGCGCTTCAATCCCGACGACGTCCCGGGCTATCTCGAGTTCGTCAAACAATCGCGCGCCATTTTCGAGCGGGCGTTTATCGACCTTGCCGACCGGCCCTTTTCCTCCTTCGCCGACATGCTGCGCGTGGCGCCCGACCTCGTGCGGCTGCGCTCCCACGAGTCGGTTTATCGGCTCGTTTCGCGCTACATCCAGGATCCGTCCCTGCGTGTGGTGTTCAGTTTTCATCCGCTGCTCGTGGGAGGCAACCCGTTCCAGTCCTCGTCGATCTACGCCATGATTCATTACTTGGAACGCCGCTGGGGCGTTCACTTTGCCATGGGCGGCACGGGCGCGCTGGTGGAGGCGTTGGTGCGCCTCTTCGAGGAAATGGGGGGGCGCCTGCGGCTGAATGCGAAGGTGGAGCGATTGCTCGTCCAAGACGGTACAGCACGCGGCGTGCGGCTGGCAGGCGGCGAGGAACTTTCCGCCGATCTCGTCGTCTCCAACGCGGACGTGGCCAACTTCTACAAGAAGGCCGTTCCTGGGGAGGCGCGCCGCAAGTGGACCGACCGAAAGCTCGACGGGATGCGCTACTCCATGGGGCTTTTCCTGATCTATTTCGGCACCGATCGGACCTACCCCGACCTGGCGCATCATTCCATCGTCCTCAGCGATCGGTATCGCGAATTGCTCGAGGACATCTTCCAAAAGAAAATCCTGGCGGATGACTTCTCGCTCTATCTCCACGCGCCAACGCGGACCGATCCCACGCTGGCTCCGCCCGGCTGCGAGTGCTTTTACGTCCTCTCGCCCGTGCCGCACCTCGGCGGCAACGTGGACTGGAACGCGGTGAAGGAGCGCTACGCCGACGCCATTCTCGCTTCCCTGGAAAAGCTCTGCCCCAATTTGCGCCAGCACATCGTGAGCAAGCTCATCTGGACCCCGCTCGATTTCGAGGAGCAGCTCGATGCGCACTTGGGCTCCGCCTTCCAGTTCGAGCCCATTCTTACCCAGAGCGCCTGGTTTCGGCCTCACAATGTCAGCGAGGATGTGAAAAATTTCTATTTGGTCGGCGCCGGGACGCATCCCGGCGCAGGGCTGCCGGGCGTGCTGAGCAGTGCCAAGCTGCTGGAGCGGGTGCTTTAGCAGTGTTGTAGCGGCGGTCTATGACCGTCGGTAGTAACGCGTCCGGAGAGCGTCGGCGGTCATA
>CAJCIA010000059.1 GCA_903970275.1 Betaproteobacteria bacterium | reverse complement strand
ATCCGAAGTGGGCCAGCGGCTCCGTTGTTCTCAACTTGAGGCTGAGGGTGGAAAAGCTCCGACCTCCGAAGCAGGCCAGATGCTCGGGTGTTACCAGGTTGGGGCTGGGGCGGAAAAGGGTTCGTCTCCGCTCCGGGCGGCGGACTCGCGTCAGGACGGGCTCCCTCGCCCGCGCTCAGCTCCCGAGCGAGAGCGGCTTGACGCAGAGGTGCACGCGCAGGCCGTGGCTGCCCTGTCGGAAGTAGAATTCGTCGGTGGTCCCGCCGGGTACGCGTTCCTCCGGGAAGGTGTTCATGACGCTGACTTCGGGCGGCGCCACCTTGCCGGGCAGGCGGCCGGCGTTGAGCCCGGCCTCGAGCTTGGTGGCGATGGCGCCGGTGATGTGCTCGGCGGCGGCGTGCATGTTCTCGATCGTCATTTCCTCGCCGGCCTCAAGCAGGCGGTCGGCCACGGCCATGAGCATGGTGCTGGTGAAGACGAAGAAGAGCGTGCCGCTGGCCTTGCCCTGAAAACGCACCGTGGCCACAACAAGGCTGCGGCCTTCGTGGAGCATGAGCGACGGGTCATCCTTCATCAGATAAAGGCCGGCCATTTCCTGGAACGTCTCCAGCACGTACTGGCTGACGAGGTCGGTGAGGAGCAGGACGATGATGTAGTTGATGCCCACGCGCGAGGTGGCCATCTGGATCGTGGCGGCCTGGCGGATGGGTGCCTTGGGGTAGGCGCGTTCCATGAGCGGCCCGGTGACGGCGTGGTCGTTGTCGATGACGCCGGCGATCTCGTCGAGCGAGGCGCGCTGGCGGATGTCGACCAACTTCGCCAGCTTGCTGATGTCCTCGGTGGAGCGATGGCGGACCGGCAGGGCGCCGGTGGGCGGCGGCTGGTTCATCGAGCGGCTCTTTCAACGCGGGAAGTCGGCACAAGCTGGACGCGGGCGGGCGCGACCTGAGAACGGCGGTGCCGGGCAACAAAAAGGGCAAGTCCGGTCAGCAGGCCAAGGGACAGAATCATAGGCATGGTATCGGCCCCGACTGTCGGGTTTCTTAGCACGTGGCTGGGCGGATTAAGGTTAACTTCTCCGGGTGCGGGCTCGATTCATCAGGTGGCATCGTTAAGACGGGAATATCGTTGCGAATAGTTAAGGCTTTTCCCTAAACTGCCCTTTGGAATTTGTTGCGTGCATTTATCAACCCGCGAGGAGGTCCCCATGGAACTGGATGACCGGACGGCTGCAAAGCTGGCGCCTGCCGTCGGCCTGCCAGGAAATTCTCACCGGCTGACGGAAACGGGTTCCCTTTCCCTGGAGGAACACAGCACGATGCTGGACAACACGGCGGACGCCGTGGTGGTGTACGACCTGGAGGGGCGCGTCGTGTTCTGGAATCGCGCGGCGGAGCAGATCTACGGCTGGACGCGTGACGAGGCGATCGGACGTCACTTGGCGGACGATCTTTACGCCGACCCGCAGAAATTTCGCGAGACGAGCAAGATCACGCTGGAGCTGGGCGAATGGGCGGGCGACTTGCGCAGCCTCTCCAAGGATCGGCGCGAGCTGATCACGGAAACGCGCTGGCGGGTGCTCCGCGAGAAGGACGGCCGGCCGAAATCGGTGCTGGGCGTGAAGACCGATGTGACGGAGAAGCGGAAGATCGAGGTGCAGTTCATCCGCGCGCAGCGCATGGCCAGCCTGGGCTTGCTGGCCGGCGGCATCGCGCATGACCTCAACAACGTGCTGACGCCGATCATGCTCTCGATCGACGCGCTGAAACGCATCGCGCAGTCGCACCCGGAGGCGGCGGACGTAATCGAGACGATCGAGCTGAGCACGCGGCGCGGGTCGGACATCGTGCAGCAGGTGCTGTCCTTTGCGCGCGGGATGGAGGGTCAGCGGATCGTCATCCAGCCGAAGTATCTGCTGCAGGAAATCGAGCACATCGTGCGCGACACCTTTGCGAAGGACATCCGGCTGCATTTCTCCATGCCGCACGACACGTGGACCATCCTGGGCGACCCGACGCAGATCCAGCAGGTGCTGCTGAACCTGTGCGTCAACGCGCGGGATGCCATGCCCAACGGCGGCGACCTGACGCTGACGGCGAGCAACTGCGTCGTGGACGAGCACTACGTGGCGATGAACACGCAGGCGAAGCTGGGGCTCTACGTCGTGCTGCAGGTGAGCGACAGCGGCACCGGGATTGCCAGCGATATCCTGGATAAGATTTTCGAGCCGTTCTTCACCACCAAGCCGGTGGGCAAGGGCACCGGGCTGGGCCTTTCCTCCGTGCAAGCGATCGTGAAGACACACGACGGCTTCATCGACGTCTACACCGAGCCGGAGCGCGGCACGACGTTCAAGGTCTACCTGCCGGCGCAGCCCTCGGCCGGCGAGGTGGCGGAGTTCGCACAGGAGGAAACGACACTCCCGCGCGGTCGCGGCGAGACGATTCTGGTGGTGGACGACGAGCCGAGCATCGTGCTGATCACGCGCCAGACGCTGGAGTCGTTCGGCTACCGGATGATCACGGCGCAAAACGGCGCGGAGGCGGTGGCCTGCTACGCGCAGGAGCGCGAGAACATCTCGGTGATCCTGACCGATCTTTCCATGCCCGTGATGGACGGCCGCGCGACGATCTACGCCATGCTCAAGATTAACCCGCAGGTGAAGATCATTGCGATGAGCGGCATGGACGAACCGCAAAGCGAGATCATGGCGGCGAACGCGGGCATCAAGCACTTCATGCCCAAGCCCTACACGGCGGCGACGCTGCTCAAGACAGTGCGGCGCGTGATTGACGGCTGACGCGGGCCCGAGGTGGCGCGGCGAGCGAAGGGGGTTATGTTTTGCCATGGCCACGTCGAAGAAGAAGAAAGCGCCCGCCAAACTGAAGGACCCGAAGGGCGGGTTAACCGCCGCGGGCCGGAAATGGTTCGCGAAAAAGGAGGGCTCGCATCTCAAGCCGGGCGTGACCGGCCCGGCCGACACGCCGGAAAAGATGAAGCGCAAGGGATCGTTCCTCCGCCGTCATTACGCGCATCCGCGTGGCCCGCTGGAAAAGGACGGCAAGCCGACGCGCCTGGCGCTGGCCGCACAGGCGTGGGGCGAGCCGGTGCCGAAAACCGCCGTGGCCGTCCGCAAGCTGGCGGCGAAGGGCACGGCGCTGCTAGAGAAGTATCAGGCGACGAAGAAGAAGTAGCGTCTGCATGGCAGCCGTCGACCTCCGAGCGACGGACGTTAAGCGAAAAACGCTTTCTCCAAGTCCGTTGCCCGGAGGTCGACGGCTACCGAAATCACCGCCGCCCTTGCCTGCCACGGCTTCGAGATTACCGTTGAAGCGTGACCCGTTCGAGCCTGCAGCCCGTTTCGATTACCCGCGTCAACGCAGGTGCGGCGCATGCAGCGGAGGACAACGTCGCGCGCGAGGAGCCGCTGGCGATTGAGTTGGTGGGCATGGATCGCGACGGGGCCGCCGTGACGAAAACGGTGGCCATCACCATGTGCACGCCGGGTCAGCCGCGGGAGCTGGCGATCGGCTTTTTGCTGGGCGAAGGAATCGTGCGCGGGCTGGACGAAGTGAAGGCGGTCTTCAGCGAGGGACCCAGCGACGAGGAGGGCCAGCAGCATGGCGTGCGCGTGGTCCTGCAGCCGGGCGCGCGGATCGATTGGGACCGCCTGCAGCGGAATTTCTACGCGAGCTCCAGCTGCGGCGTGTGCGGCAAGACCTCGCTGCGTGCGCTGGAGATGACAGGCTTTGCGCCGGTACCCGCGCCGGAGCGGCCGTTTCCTGCAGCGCTCATTCCCGCTCTGCCGGAGCGGCTGCGTGCGGCGCAGGAACTCTTCGATCACACCGGCGGCGTGCACGGCGCGGGGATCTTCGACTGGTCCGGCCAGGTCGTGACCGTGCAGGAGGATGTGGGCCGGCACAACGCGGTGGACAAGGCCGTGGGCGCGCTTTTCCTGCGCCGACGCTGGCCCCTGCGCGAACACGCGCTGGTGGTGAGCGGCCGCGCCAGTTTCGAGCTGGTGCAGAAGGCGATCGCCGCGCAGATGCCGTTGCTGGTCGCGGTCGGCGCGCCCTCGAGTCTGGCGGTTGCAGCGGCGGACGAGTTTGGGCTGTGTGTGGTCGGCTTCACCAAGAAGAGCGGCTACAATGTCTACACGCATCCGGCGCATGTGGCCGCGGACCTGCCGCATGAGGTGGCCGCATGAAACTCCGCTTGCAAGCGAACTCGCTTCGACTGCGGCTGAAGCAGGGCGAAGTGAAGCAGTTGATGGCAACCGGCGTGGTGGAGGAATCGATCCGCTTTTTTCCTGGCAGCGAGACGCTCACTTACCGGCTGGAGCTGTCGGGATCGGCCGGCGCGTTGACGGCTCGACTGAAGAGCGGCCTGGTCATCGTGGAGGCGCCGGCGACCTTGGCCCGCGTATGGGCGGCGGATGCGAACCAGGTGAGTCTTGAGGCGGCGCAACCCGCGGGCGCCGATGCGGAGCATGGCCTTACGGTTTTGGTGGAAAAGGATTTCGCCTGCCTGGACGGCAACGACGAGCAGAACGCGGACACGTTCCCCAATCCGCTGGCCGGCACGAAGTGCTAGGGCTGCGCGATGCCTTCCTTTTCCGCGGCGTTGCTTCTAGGCGGAAAGTCGCGGCGCATGGGGCGCGACAAGGCGCTGCTGCCGCATCCGGAAGGCGGCGTTTTTTGGGAGCACCAAATCGGCGTGCTGGAAGCGCTCGGACCGGAGGAGATTTTTTGGTCGGGCGCGGCGCGAGCCGGGATGCCGCGGCGGGTGCGTATGGTGGAAGATGCAGCGCCGGATGCGGGTCCGCTTGGTGGGCTAGCGGCGTGTTTGCGAGCGCTGCGGACGGAGTTGCTCGTGGTGCTGGCGGTCGATCTCGCCGCGGTGCAGTCGGAATTTTTACGGCGCCTGCTGGAAGCGAGCACTGTGGGGTGTGGGGCCGTGGTGAAGCGAGACGATTTTTACGAGCCGCTGGCAGCGATCTATCCGCGCGAGCTTGGCGATCTGGCGATGACGCATCTCGATGCCGGGCGATTCGCGTTGCAGGATTTTCTGCGCGAAGCGGAAGCGGCAGGGCGGATGCGGGTGATCGCGTGTAGCGCGGAGGAGTTGGCGCAGTTGCGGAATTTCAATGCGCCGGAGGATTTGATTTGATTGGCAGCGGGGGTGAACGTCGTTCTTCTTCGCCTCCACCCACAGACGAGGTCGCGAAACTCTTCTGTAGCGGCGGTCTATGACCGCCG
>CAJCIA010000058.1 GCA_903970275.1 Betaproteobacteria bacterium | reverse complement strand
CCAGCCATGAAGCAAAGCTTCTCGCCCGTGCCGATCTTCTGGCCGCGCACCTTGACCACCGAGTCCTTGCCCTTTTTGGCCTCGCGGCTGACCAGCTTGTAGCGCTTCTGCACGCGGTGGACGTGCTCCACCTGCGGCCAGGAGGCCAGCATCTCCAGCGAATGATGGGTGTTCTCGTCGCCGATCGCGGCAATGACCGTCTGCACCTTGCCATGGATGGGCCGCGGCTCGTAGCCAAGCTTGGCCACCTCGGCGATGACTTTTTCGACCTCTTCCAGAGGCAGGTTGGGCTTCTAAACGACAATCATGGGCAAAGCTAAATCCGGTTTATGGGGAGCGTTAACGTTTAGGGCAGGCGGTCGGGCGAAGCAAGGGGGAAGTGCGCGAGGTTCGGGGAGGAAAGTGTGCGACACAAGCCGGTAGCCTTCGCTCTCCGAGCGAAGGGCGCGGAACGTTTCCACATCAAAAAGCGCCGGTGCAACCAAACTAAAAACTGGCACTGATAGCTCTCGGCTGGGAAAGGGCGCTCCTTGTTGATCGAACGTCTCAGGCGCCATTCGCTCTCTGAGCGAAGGCTCGCAAAACTCTCAAAATCCGCCTTCGCTTTTTTCCGTAGGCGGCTCTTTGTGCCGTGTGTTAGCGTAAATGTGGGAGGTATTTGCCATGCCAGTAACATCGCCAGGTCTCAAGGGTATCGTCGCGGCCACCACACGTTTGAGTGACGTGATGGGGGAGGACGGCGTGCTAATTTATGGCGGCTACAACATCAACGAGCTGGCCGGCCACGTCAGTTACGAGGAAGTAGTCTACCTGCTTTGGAACGACCGACTGCCGAACAAGGCGGAGCTGGACAAGCTGAAAGGCGAACTGCGCGCCGCACGCACGCTGCCGGAGCCGGTGGTCGATTTCCTCCGCAAGGCGCCCAAGGACGCGAACCCGATGGACGTCCTGCGCACGGGCGTCTCGATGCTGGGGCTGTACGATCTCGCGCCGGTCGGCCCGCAGACGCCGGAGATGCTTTTCCCGCGGGCGATTTCCCTGACGGCCAAGGTGGGCGTGATCGTCGCCTATTTCCATCGCTCGCGCCAAGGCAAGGAACTGCCGCCGGTCCGCACCGATTTGGATGAGGCCGCGCATTTCCTCTACCTCATGTCCGGCGAGACGCCCGGTCCGGAGACGGTCAAGACGCTCGACTTGGCCTACGTGCTGCATGCGGACCATGGCTTCAACGCCTCCACCTTCTCCGCGCGCGTAACGGCCTCGACCCTCTCCGACATCTACAGCGCGGTGACGACCGCGATCGGCACGCTGAAGGGACCGCTGCACGGCGGCGCCAATGAGGCGGTGATCCACATGCTGCAGGAAATCGGCTCGCCCGACAAAGTCGACGCCTGGGTGCACGACAAGTTCGCCAAGAAGGAAAAGATCATGGGCATGGGCCACGCCGTCTACAAGGTGCTCGACCCGCGCGCGCCGCACCTCAAGGCGATGGCGGTGAAGCTGACCCAGGAGCTGGGCGAGACCAAGTGGGTCGAAATGAGCGAGCGGATCGCCGAGATCGTGAAGAAGGAAAAGAACCTGAACGCGAACGTCGATTTCTATTCCGCGACGGTTTACTACTCTCTGGGCATCCCGATCGACCTCTTCACGCCCATCTTCGCCATTGCGCGCACCTCGGGCTGGACGGGCCACATCATCGAGCAGTTGCGCGACAACAAAATCTTCCGGCCGAGCAGCGAGTACGTGGGCTATCCCGTGGGCAAGAAGGTCGTGCCGCTGGAGCAGCGCTAGGCTCGTCTCCTGGCCGTTCTGCGCGAATTCGTCACCGAGATGAGGCTTGTCGCATCCGCCTCGCCCGCTAGCGTCAGGCCAGCCCCGCGTGGGGCCGCTTCCCCCGAAATGTCCACCACGACCGCGCAATTTCTGGAAGGCGCGGTCCACCACCATCATCCGCTCAGCCCCCGGGGAATTTCCGAGCGGCTGTTCACGTTCTGGTTCAACAGTTTCGTCTACAACCAGATTTGGGAGGATCCGCGCGTCGATCTCAAGGCGCTGGCCGTGACGCCGGAGAGCCGGATGCTGACCATTTCCTCCGGGGGCTGCAACGTCCTCAATTATCTCATCCACAAGCCGGAAGCGATCCACGCGGTGGACCTGAACCGGAGCCATCTTTGTTTGCTGAAACTGAAGCTCTGCGCGATCGAGCACCTGCCGAGCTACGACGATTTCTTTCTCTTCTTTGGCTGTGGCGATGACGAGCTGAACCGCTACAACTATTTCAAGTACCTCGCCGCGCATCTGGATGAACCCACGCGCGAGTTCTGGGAGCGGGGGCACTGGCTGCGCCGCGCGCTTTTCGGCCCCCGCATCAAGTACTTCACGAAGAACTTCTACGACTACGCGAAGATGGGGTACTTCATCCGCTTTCTGCACACCATCGCGCGGGTGGGGAAGTACAATCCCTCCCGCATTCTCTCCGCCAAGACGCGGCGCGAGCAGGAGGATATTTTCGAGTCCGACGTTGCGCCTTTCTTCGACAACTGGTTTGTGCGCACGACGGGCAAGATGCCGGTCATGCTCTTCTCGCTCGGCATTCCGCCGCACCAGTTCAGCGCGATGGAAAACGAGACGGAAGGCGGCCTCGTCGCCATGTACCGCGCGCGGGTCAAGCGGCTGGCCTGCGACTTTCCCATCGGCGAAAACTACTTTGGCTGGCAGGCCTTTGGCCGCAGCTACGATCGCGCCCAGCGCCAAGCGATGCCCGAGTACTTGAAGGAAGAGAACTTCCAGACCCTGCGCGACAATCTCCACCGCGTCTCCGTCAACAACAACACGCTGATCGAGCACATGCGCACGCAGCCGGACAAGTCGCTAGACCGCTTCGTTTTCCTCGATTCGCAGGACTGGATGAAGCCCGAGCAGATCGCCGACATGTGGACGGAAATCACGCGCGTGGGCCGGCCCGGATCGCGCATCGTCTTCCGCACCGCCGCGATGGACTCGCCCGTTGAAAAAGCGCTACCGCCCGCCCTGGCTAAACGCTTCGATTACAAGCAAACGCTCTCGCGCGCGCTGCTGCAGGAAGACCGCTCCGCGATCTACGGCGGGTTCCATCTTTACGTGATGGAGTAAGGCTAGGCTTCCCTGCGCCCGGCTTGAACATTCGGGCGAATTTGTATACATTCCAGGTATGACGGTGCGCGTGAAGCAACTCATGACCGAGATCGAGGCCCTCTCCGCCGAGGAGCGGAAGGAGCTTGATGCTTCGTTGCGGGCCGACGCGGTTCGGGAATCAGGTCCGACCTACCTCTCCCACGAAGCGGCCAAGCCGATGATCAAGGAAATGCTCGAGGAGCATTCCGAATTGTTTAAAAAACTGGCTCAGTGAACGAGCCCGCTTCCTCGACTTCGCCGTCGTTGAGGAAATTCATCATGCATCGCTGGAGATGTATGGAGGCATGGGTGGAATTCGCGAACGAAACCTGATTGAGTCTGCGCTCGGCGCGGCAAAAAATACTTTTTACTACGCACAGGGCGATTTGTTCGATATCGCGGCCACCTATGCATTTCACCTCGCGCAGGCCCAAGCTTTCATCGATGGCAATAAACGGACAGCTGTGGGAACGGCGTATCTTTTTCTACAAGCGAACGGCGTCTTCAAACGCCCCCCGACATGGAGACTTACATCGCCATGATCGCCATCGCCGAACACCGTCTCGACAAGCCCGGCCTCGCCGACGTATTCCGCCGCGCGGCTAATTCCGCTTCCTGATTTTCGCGCCGGGTTTATCCTCGGCCCGAAGATGGCCACGACCGAGGAGATGGACCGGATGTACCGCCTGCAGCGGTTTATCTACGACGCCTCGCGCAAGTACTACCTGCTCGGCCGCGACCGGCTGTTGCGCGAGATGGAACTAAAGCCCGGCGCACGCGTGCTGGAAGTCGGCTGCGGCACCGCACGTAACCTGATCGTCCTGGCGCGGCAGCGGCCCGATGTCGTCTGCTACGGCCTCGACGCCTCGAACGAGATGCTGGCCACGGCCGCGAACAAGGTGCGCCGGCGCGGGCTGGAATCGCGCGTCCTCCTGCGCACCTGCTATGCGGAGGAACTCGATCACGCGCGCACCTTCGGGCTCGAGGCGCCGTTCGACGCCGCATTTTTCTCCTACTCGCTTTCCATGATCCCGACCTGGCCGCAGGCCATCGCGACGGCGCTGGCCAACCTCAAGCCGCACGCGACCCTCTACGTGGTCGATTTTTGGGATCAGGGCGGCTGGCCGCGCTGGTTTCGGGCGCTGCTCAAATCGTGGCTCGATCTCTTCCACGTCGTGCACCGGCCGGACCTGCTGGATCATCTGCGCGAGCTCGATGCGCAGGGCGTGGGCCACTTGACCCTCGAGCCGGTGGCAGGACGTTACGCGTACCTTGCGAAATTTCGCAAGCGGTCATGAACCCGGAACTGCACCTGGTCAGCCTCATCCTCGCGAGCACGACCGGGTGGGTGCTCCTCGTGCTCGGCGCGCTGCCGGTCTCCGTGTTGCGCAAGCATTCACGCGAGCCCCTCCTCGCCGCGGGCGCGTGGGCCGTCGTCGCGGCCACGGCGCCACCGCAAGTCTTCCACTGGTACCTGATCTTCGCGGTCCTCAGCCTCGTCGCCTTTACCAAGCTTCACCGCCCGATGGGCAAGGTCTGGCTGGCCATCACCGCCGCGTTAGGCCTGAGCTTGGGCATCGTCTTTCCGCTGGAGGCAACACCTGCGCTCTTGCGGCACGGAAATCCTTACCTGCTCGCGCTCCTCTATCTTGGCGGCGCCACCACCGCGCTCGCGTACGCCATCGGCGTCACGACCGCGCGAGCGCCTGTGGATGCATGGCGGCCGCGCCCTCTTGCTCGCGGCTTTCTGCTCGCGGCGGCACTTTGGCTCCCGCTGCTCCTCGCCCGACCCTATCTCGCCCACCATTGGGCCATCGTGCCACCACTGGACCCAACATTATCGGAGTCGGTCTTTCAGGCACTGAACGCGGCACTGCTGGGACTCGCTGCCGCTGTGCTGGTGTTGGCGGTGTTCATCCTCCGCTGTGTCAATCGCCCGCCGCTGACCGTGCCCCTCCTTGCCGCCCCCGCCTGTTTTCTTGCCTTCGCCGGAAGCATGCTGGCGCAATTCCTTTCGCGCTAAAAACGGTCAGCCGCGGAACTCGCCAAAGCTGAGGTCGTGCCCGTCGATGTCCTGCACGCCAAACTCACGGCAGCCATGCGGCTGGTCGCATGGGCCGTAATCGATCTTCGCTCCCTTCGCCACGAACTCCGCGTGGAGCGCGTCGACCTCGGCAACCCAGAAGTAGACATCACTTGTTTTGGGTGACACGGTCCAGTGCGGGACGACATCCTTGGCATCAACCGCCTGCTTGAGCATCAGGTGCTGCCCATCGCGCGTGAGAATGACGAAGTCGGGCGGCTGGCCGAAAAAACGGTCGTACGAAAAACCGAGCACGTCGCGATAGTGGTTGGCGGCAGCGGCCACGTCGCGCACCAGGAGGATCGGCGCACAGCCGGTGAGTCTTGCCATGCGGTCAGTTTTGCGGAGCGTTCCGCCTCAGCAAGCCTGCATGTCGCCGGCGGTAACGACCTCCACCTCGCCGGAGTCGAGTCGCAGCAGCAGCGCGCCGGAGGGATCGAGGCCGAAGGCCTGCCCCTGCTTGGTTCCCCGCAGCGTGGTGAGCGAAACGCGCTGGCCCAGGGTCAGGCTGCTGGCCGCCCAGGCACGGCGGGTCTCGTCGAACGGCTGGCTGAGCCGCGCCGTCAGCGCGTTGAGTAACGCGACCAGCATGTCGGCGCGACGGTGCGCGCGGCCGGTCACGATCTGCAACGACGTGGCAAGGTCACGAACGGCGGGCGAGAAACTTTCCGGCTGCTGGTTGACGTTGACGCCGATCCCGACAACGGCCCAAGCCAGTCGCCCGCTCCGCGGCTCGGTCTCGATGAGGAGGCCGCCGAGCTTGCGCCGCTCAACCACGAGATCGTTCGGCCATTTGATCTGCGGCCGGAATCCAGCCACGGCTTCGACCGCGTCCGCCATCGCCACGCTGCCGAGGATGGTCAGCCGGCCGGCCTCGCGCAGCGCCAGGTCGGGACGCAGGAGAACGGAGACATACAGGCCGCCGGCGGGGGGGGATTCCCAGGTGCGTCCCAGCCGGCCCCGGCCGCGGGTCTGCCGTGTGGCCGCCACGACGAAGCCCGCTCGCGCGTTGCGTCCGGCCTGCTCGCGCGCGACGTCGCTGGTCGAGGCCGTTTCCGCCAGAAGCAATGGCTCCCACGAGGGGCCGCCGACGCCGGTGGGACAGCGCGCCATGATTTCCTCCGCACACCAGATGTCCGGCGGAGCATCCAGCCGCACGCGGCCTTGCGGATGAAACTCGATCGGATAACCCGCGCGAAGATACGGTGCGAGCGCGGGCGCGACGTCCTCCGGCGCGACGGCGGCACGCCGGGCCAGTTCGCTCGTCCCGACCCAGGATTCAAGCGATCCAAAAAGCACGTGCAGCAGCGCGGCGTCCCGCTCGCGGTCGGCCATGTCACGCCTCCACGTAAGCGAGCTCGTCGTGGAACGTCTCGCGCAGGCCGAACAATCCGGCGAAGGCCAGCGCGACGGAAATCAAGCCGACGGCCAGGCCCGCGTGCAGCAGGCCGAACTGCGGCTTGAAGACGTTGAACAGCGCGGTGGCGACGAGCACGTAGCCCCGGCTGAAGTTCGGCACCGTGGTGGCGACCGTCGCGCGTAGGTTCGTGCCGAAATGTTCCGCCGCCACCGTGACGAAGACCGCCCAGTAACCCACGCAAATGCCGAGCGCGAAGAGCAGCGTGTAAATCTGCACCGGCGTCGCCCCCGTGCTCAAAAAGAAGGCGGTGAAGCACGCCGTGGTGCCCGCCAGAAAGACGAACAGCACCGCTTTGCGCGTGCGCCACATTTGGCTGATCGCGCCGCTGACCAGATCGCCCACGCAGATACCGGCGTAACTCACCGGCACCGCGAGCGTGCCCGAAATTGGCCCCGTCGCATGCAGCGCCTTGGCGAACTCCGGGCTGAAGAGGATCACCAGCCCGATGACGTACCAGCAGGGCAACCCGATGGCGATGCAGGCCAGGTAACGGCCCAGCCGCGCGGGTTGAAGCAGCAAGCCAAGCTGCGTGGCAAAGCGACGACCGGGCGCGAGCGCCTGGAACAGGTGCGACTCCCGCACGCAAAGCCGAAGCACAAGCAGCACAAGGCCCAGGCAGCCGCCCACGATATAGGCCTCGCGCCAGCCGCACTCGCGCGCGACGGCGCCGGCCACCACCGCGCCGAGCACTCCGATGGCCGAGACCATCATGGTGCCATAGCCGCGCACCTCGCGCGGCAGCGCTTCGCTCACCAGGGTAATGCAGCCGCCCAACTCGCCCGCCAGTCCGACGCCGGCGAGAAAACGACAGATGGTGTAGGCGGTGAGGTCATGCACCCAGGCGTTGGCCAGGTTGGCCAGCGAGTAGAGCACGATCGAGCCGAAGAGCGTGCTCAGCCGCCCGCGGTAATCGCCAAGCAGGCCCCAGAGCACGCCGCCCAGCAGCATGCCGCCCATCTGCCAATTGATCAGCCACGTGCCGGTGGCGACCAGTTGGTCGCCCGGCTGATACCCGAGCCCGACCAGGCTGGGCACGCGCACCACCGCGAAGAGGATGAGATCGTAGATGTCCACGAAGTAGCCGAGCGCACCCACGAGCACGGCGGGATGGATCAGCGCGCGGATGATCGCGGTCAGGTCGGGACGGGAGGCGGGGCCGGTGACGGGACGGGTGGTCATGGAAGCCGAACGCCGAGAATCGAAGGAAAGGCGGATGCAGGCAAGCGCAAGTGCAACGCCGCGACTGGCCGCGCCGTGGAGGAATCGAAAGCCCTACGTCCCGCGCTCGGGCAGGAACGATTGCCGCTGCTTGAGGAACCCTTCCACGAAGTGGGTGCTGTACCGGCCGCGTCGGAAATCGGGATCCTGCAGGATGACCTGTCCAAACGGCACCGTGGTCTTGATCCCGCGGATGACGAACTCATCGAGCGCGCGGGCCATGCGGTCCATCGCCACCGCGCGCGTGCTGCCAAAGGCGATCAGCTTTCCGATCATCGAGTCGTAATGCGGCGGCACGGTGTAGCCGCTATAAACGTGGGAGTCCCACCGAATGCCGTGGCCACCGGGCGCATAGAAGAGATCGATCTTGCCCGGGCTGGGGCGGAAATCGTTGAAGGCGTCCTCGGCATTCACCCGCATCTCGATCGCGTGCTTCTGCGGCTGCAGGTCGTCGAAGTCCTTGCCCAGCTTTTCGCCGAACGCGATGCGGATTTGCTCCTTCACCAAGTCGACGCCATAGACCTCCTCGGTCACCGGATGTTCCACTTGGATGCGGGTGTTCATCTCCATGAAGTAGAAGTTCATCTTGTCGTCGACCAGGAACTCCATCGTGCCCGCGTTCTGGTAATCGACCTGCTGCGCGAGCCGAATCGCTGCCTTGCCCATCGCCTTGCGCACGGCGGGCGTGATAAAGGGCGAGGGCGCCTCTTCCAGCAGCTTCTGGTTGCGCCGCTGGATGGAGCAATCGCGCTCGCCCACATGCACGATCTTGCCATGCTGATCGGCCAGGATCTGGAACTCGATGTGGTGCGGATTCTCGATCAGCTTCTCGAGGTAAAGCGCGCCGTTGCCGAAAGCCTTCTCCGCCTCCATGCGCGCGGCGTTGAATCCTTGAACGAGGCTGACGTCGTTGTGCGCCTGGCGCATGCCGCGTCCGCCGCCCCCCGCAACGGCCTTGATCATGACCGGGTAACCAATCTTCTTGGCGACTTTCAACGCTTCTTGGTCGCTTTCGAGGACGCCCTGGCTGCCCGGCGTGACCGGCACGCCGGCCTTGCGAGCCGTCTCGCGCGCGACAGACTTGTCGCCCATTGCGCGGATTGAGGCCGCCTTAGGCCCGATAAACTTGATGTTGCAGCTCTCGCAAACCTCGGCAAAGTGCGCGTTTTCGGCGAGGAACCCGTAACCAGGATGAATCGCATCCACGTCCCCGATTTCGGCGGCGCTGATAATCCGTTCGATCTTCAAATAACTGTCGGAACTTAAGGCTTTACCGATACAGATGGCCTCATCGGCGAGCTGAACGTGGATGGAATCCGCATCTGCCTCGGAATAAACCGCAAGCGTCTTGATCCCAAGTTCCTTGCAGGCGCGGATAATGCGCAGCGCGATTTCGCCCCGGTTGGCGATCAGAATCTTGTCGAACATGGAAGCTTACTTGGGGCGGACAGAAAACAGCGGCTTACCGAAATCTACCGGCTTTCCGTTTTGAGCAAGCACTTCAACGATAACGCCGCTTGTTTCCGCCTTGATTTCGTTCATGACCTTCATCGCCTCAATGATGCAAACGACCGTCTCTTCATTCACTTCTTGCCCGGCATCAATATAAGGTGCCTGGTCCGGCGCTGGCGAGCGATAGAACGTCCCAACCATGGGAGAAACGATCTGGCTCAAGCCTGGCTCCGTCGCAGGAGCGGTGGCAGCAGGACCGGAAACGGCCGGAGCCGTCGCAACGGGGGCCGGTGCCAGCACGATCTGCGGAAGCGCCTGAGTACCGGATATGGACTGGGCAGTCGGAACGCTGGAAGTCGTCCAATCGCCCGAGGGGCCACGCTTCACGCGCAGCTTCACGTCGCCTTTTTCGAGCTCGAATTCGGTCAGACCATTCTTGGTCATCAGGTCGATGACTGCCTTAATTTCTTTGAGGTCCATATTGGTAACAGGAAAGTAGCGAGGAAGTGTCATTTCTAGGGAGGCGAGCCGAAGCGGTCAAAGAAATTGTACTTTAAGGATATAGTTTCCGCCCAAATTGCGTTGCGCGAGTGGTAATCTGAATCCCCCCACATTAAGAAATGGACAAAGTGCACGAAAATAGTTGTCAGTCCGCCGACTTTCCTCCGTCATACAAATTCCATGCCCGCTGTTCCTAACCGCCCGCAGGCCTTCCATTTTCTTGGTATCTGCGGCACAGCCATGGGTGCGGTAGCGGCCATGCTTAAGGACGAGGGTTACACCGTCACGGGCTCCGACGAGCATGTCTACCCGCCCATGTCCACGTTCCTGGAAGAAAAGGGCATCGCCCTCAAATCCGGCTACAAGCCCGAGAACCTGCCGGACGGCGACGTCATCCTCGTGGTCGGCAATACCATCAAGCGAGGCAATCCTGAGCTGGAGGCGGCGCTCGAAGCCAAGCGCTTTTACCTCTCCCTTCCTGAGACGCTTAAGACCTACTTCCTGCGCGGCACGCACAACCTCGTGGTCACCGGTACGCACGGCAAAACGACGACCACGTCCCTGCTCGCCTGGATTTTCGAGTACGCCGGGCGCAAGCCATCGTATTTCATCGGCGGGCTGCCCAAGAACCTGCCGCAAGGCTGCGTGAAACAGACCGGCCGCCACTGGATTCTCGAAGGCGACGAGTACGACACCGCGTTCTTCGACAAGCGCAGCAAGTTTCTCCACTACCTGCCGGAACTGGTGATCATCAACAATCTCGAGTTCGATCACGCCGACATCTTCGACAACCTGGCGGCGGTCCAGAAAACCTTCTCCCACCTCGTCCGCATCGTGCCGCGCAACGGCATGGTGCTGGTGAATGCCGATGAGCCCAACGCCCTTGCCGTGACACAGGAGGCGCCCGCGCCGATCCTGGAAGTCGGCTTCTCCGAGAACGCCGCGATTCGCATCCTCGACATCAAGGCGCATCCGGATCACCAGACCTTCCGCCTGCTCGACACGGAATTCACCCTGCACATGTCGGGCGAGTTCAACGTGCGCAACGCCGCGATGGCAATCGCCGCGGCGCATTTTTACCAGATTCCCCTCCCCATCATCGCGCGGGCAGTGGCGGAGTTCAGCGGCGTGAAGCGCCGGCAGGAAGTGCGCGGGGAAGCTCGCGGCGTCACGGTCATCGATGACTTCGGGCATCATCCCACCGCCATGCGGGAGACCCTTCGCGGCATGCGGCATCAGTATCCACACCGCCGGCTCTGGGCGCTTTTCGAACCCCGCAGCAACACGACGCGCCGGGCCGTTTTCCAGCACGAGCTGCCCACGGCACTCGCGCAGGCCGATGGCGTCTTCGTCGCGCAGGTCGCCGCACTGGAACAAATTCCCGCCGACGAGCGGCTCAATCCCGAGCAGGTGGTGGCGGACATCGCGGCCGCGGGCATCCCCGCCTATTACGAACCCGATGCCGACGCCATCGTTGGCAAGCTCAAGCCGCTCCTCCAGCCCGGTGATGTCGTCGTCGTCTTCAGCAATGGCGGCTTTGGCGGCATTCACCAGAAGCTGCTCGCCTAGGGGCAGCGCTTTTACGTAACCCGCACGCCCTTCCCGGCGTCAAGGACACGGCGAAGAAGTCGAGCGCGACTTCGCTTACAACCACGGGTTTTCATCACGATGTTCAACAACCGGACTTCCATCATCGGCGGGATCATCGTCCTGTTGCTGATCGCCAACATTCTCAATTACTTTTGGTCCAACTGGGGGCTCATCACCATCCACGCGAAGGACGAGCCGCTGGGCAAGGTGATCAAGAGCATCGAGTGGCAGGGCTGGGTCACGATCTATTCCAACATCGATCCGAACGAGAAGATCACCATGGATTGCGATCGCGTTTCCCTGCCCGAGGCGATGGAGGACCTGTCCGTCAACGTGGATGACACGACCGGCGCCAGCGCCACGGCCAGCACGGAAACGAATTCGGGCGGCGGTGGTCGGGGAGGCGGATTCCGCGGCGGTGGCGCGCAGTGGCATCTCGGCTTCTTTGTCGCGCCCACCTCGGCCGACGTAAAGCAGGAGATCCGGACCTTTACGGAAGGCGCCGACAACACGGGCGATTCGCGGGTCTATAATTTTTCCACGCCGCTGAACATGCTGGGCGACGAGGACACCGTGCCGGTTTCCGATCCGCGCCAACAAATCTGGCCCGGCTTGAAGATGCCGCCGGCACCGCCTGCGCCCCCGGTCGACGCCACTGCCGCCGCAAGTGGCACCGCCCCGGCCGCGGCGCCCGCTGCCGAGGAGCCGCCCACCACCGCGCAGGGTTACCTGCGTGCCTTCGCGCGCCAGGCGGACATCTGGATCATGGCTCCCTCCAACTGGGATCCGCCGGTGCAAAATCCGCCGCCGCCCAGCAGTTCGATCATCTCCGCGATCCGTCACTTTGTGAGCAGCGAGCACGGCAGCGTGCGCGAGGCGATCATCCTGCGCGGCCGGCCGCCGCGCGTGGCGGGCGACCGGCCCCACGGCGGCTATCACGGCGGCGGCCTTGACATGTCGATGATGGAGGACCGGGTCGACAACGCGATCAACGGGCTTCCTCCGGAGGCCCGACCCGCCGCCCGGGAAAGACTCGCCGCGGAAAAGCAGTTTCAGGTCGAGACCGCGGCCCTGCCACCCGAGCAGCGGATGGAGCGCATGCGAAATCACATGATGGAGCGTTTGATGGAAGGCAACAACAACTGGCGCCGCTCACCGGCGAAACGTGCCCAGATGTACGCACACGTCGTGCAGGCCCGCACGGCGGCGACAGGCAAATGATGTCGCTTCCGCCTCGCCGCGGCCGCCGTGGCTTCACGCTGGTGGAGCTGCTGGTCGTCCTGGCCATCATCGCGCTCCTGGCCGGGCTGAGCTCTCCCGCTCTGAGTAGCGCCTTGAATTCCGCCCGCAGCACGCAGTGCGCGGCCAACCTGCGCAGCATCGGCGTGGCCGTGACGCAGGCGGCCACGGACAACGACAACCAGTATCCACCCATCGCGCAGGCGGCGACCAATCCCTACGCCGGCACCAACATCCAGGCCCAGGATCTCGCCGACACGCTGGCGCCCTACGGGATCACGCCCGACTCGTTGAAATGTCCCACTGACATGGCCAAGGGCACGGGCAGCGCGTACAAGCAATACGGCTGCAGCTACGAATGGAATCCGGCGTTCGATGACGAGGTTACGGTCACGCCCATCATCTACTGGAGCCCCACGGTGCAGATTCCGGTCAACAGCGCGCGCGTGCGGCTCTGCACCGACTTCAACGCCATCCACAACGGCCGGATGAACATTCTCTACGGCGACGGTCACGTGCGGAAGCATTAAGGCGGCGCACGGCTCTCGGCGACAGCGGATGATCGCCGGGATCGGACCGTCTCGACCATCTCCTCGATTCGCGGCTAGTCTGATGGGATGTCTCTCGACGTCCTCATCACCGGCGGGCGCGGCGGCCTGGGCACCGCGCTGGCCCGCGCCTTCACCGCGCAGGGCGACCGAACCGAAGCGCCCGGCCGCGACGATCTCGATGTGGAGAGCGAGAAATCGGTCGAGGCGTGGTTCGCACGACTCGATCGTCTTGACGTGCTGGTGGCCAACGCCGGCATCGTGCGCGACGCCACGCTGCTCAAGCAGGCCACGGTCGACTTCGACGCGGTGATCGGAACGAATTTGCGCGGCGTGTTCCTTTGCGTGCGGGCCGCGTTGCGGCTCATGATCAAGCAGCGGTTCGGACATCTGCTGCTCATCGGTTCGCGCTCGGCGCGCAACGGCCCGCGCGGCCAGGCGGCCTACGCGGCGGCGAAAGCGGGGCTGGTCGCCTTCGCGCAAAGTGTCGCGCGCGAGTACGGCCCGCGCGACATCCGCTGCAACGTGGTCCTGCCCGGCTTTCTCGAGACGAAGTTCGTCGCGCAGCTCACGCCCGAGCGCGTCGAGGCCATCCGCGCGGAGCATGCGCTCGGCCGGTTCAACACGCCGGACAACGCGGCCGCCTTCATCGCCCAGCTCGCGCGGCTCGATCACGTCTCCGGCCAGGTCTTCACCCTCGACTCGCGCATCGACCGATGGACCTGAGTCTCGACGCCGATCTGCTGGCGCGGCTGGAGGAATGGAAAGCCGGCGGCCTGTACCGCGAGCTTCGGCCAACGCAGGGTATTGAGCCCAACTTTGCCTCCAACGATTACCTCGGGCTCGCGAAGCACCCGGCGTTGATCGAGGCCGCCGCGCGCGCGACGGCGCAGCAGGGAACCGGCGCAGGCGCGGTGCGACTCGTCACCGGCACCACGCGCGAGGTGCTGGCGCTGGAGGAGGAACTCGCCGCCTGGAAGGAAAAGGAGGCCGCGCTGGTTTTTAGCAGCGGTTTCGCCGCCGCGCTCGGCACCATTCCCGCGCTTGTCGGCGCACGGGACACCGTCCTGCTCGACAAGCGGGCCCACGCCAGCCTGATCGATGGCGCGCGGCTCAGCGGCGCGACGCTGCGCGTCTTTCCGCACAACAACCTGGAGGTGCTCGAGCGCATGCTGCGCGCAACGGAGGGCACGCGCCGGCTCATCGTCACCGAATCGCTTTTCTCCATGGACGGCGACACCGCGCCACTGCGCGAACTCGTCGAGTTGAAGGAGAAGCACGGCGCGTGGCTGATGGTCGACGAGGCACACGCCACCGGCCTTTACGGCGCGACCGGCGCGGGCCTGCTGGCCGAGGCGGGCCTCAGCTCGCGCGTGGAAATCGTCATGGGCACGCTGAGCAAGGCGCTCGGCAGCGTGGGCGGTTACATCGCCGCTTCGCGCCCGGTCGTCCAGTGGCTGCTGCACCGCGCGCGCAGCTTCGTTTATTCCACCGCGCTGCCTCCTGGCGTCATCGCCGCCAGCCACGCCGCCGTTGAGCTGGCGCGGGGAGCCGAAGGCGCGGCGCGCCGCGAGACGCTGGGGGCCAATATCGCGCTCTTCCGAGACCACCTTCCCGCACCTTGGCGAAGCGCCGTCCCCGGTGCGATCCAGCCGCTGCTCTGCGGCGAGGCGGAAGCAGCGTTGCAACTCGCCGCCGCCCTGCGCGAGCGCGGGTTCCTCATTCCCGCCATTCGCTACCCCACCGTCGGCCGCCATGCCGCGCGCCTGCGCATCACCCTCAGCGCTGCTCATGAGCCAGCGCAGATCAAGGCGCTGCTGGCGGCGCTGCCGAGTGCCGGCGAGGCGTCCGCACTTCCCGCGTAGCTCATTTCCTGAAGGCAGCCTTTCCTTTCGGAGCTGCAAACTTGTCTCTTTCGCTGAACGGCTCGGCCGGGGCGGCGTCCAAGGCTCTTGGGCAAATGCCGGGGGCGCGGATTGTCACGCTGCCGGCCTTCGCTAAACTAAAGCCATGTCGATGCTCATCGGGAAAGTCGAGCCGGGCGATGTCATCGGCCGCTGCAAGATCCTGCGTGAGCTGGGCCGGGGCGGCGTGGGCACTGTTTACCTGGCCAAACACCAGACCCTCCAGATCGAGGTGGCGCTCAAGGTGCTTTCGCCCTCGCTCTCGCTCGACCAGCCCGCGCTGGCCGAGCGCTTCATCCGCGAGGCGCAGCTCGCGGCGCGCATCCGTCATCCCAACGTCATCGCGGTGATGGACGCGGCGCACGATGAGCCGACGGGCCTCTATTATATTGTGCTCGAATACGTGGGCGGCGGTGCGCTCTCCTGGCATCTGCGCAACGGCCCGCTGCCGGAGCCCAAGGCGCTGGGCATCATGATCGGCATCGCGCAGGCGCTGGTCGTGGCGGAGGAAAACAGCATCGTCCATCGCGACATCAAGCCGGAGAACATCATGCTCGACGCGCGCGGCACGGCCAAGCTGGCCGACCTCGGCCTGGCCAAGCACGACCTCGATTCGCGCACGAGCCTGACCATGGGCGGTTCCTACATGGGCACGCCGGCCTACATGAGCCCCGAGCAGGCGCGCGACGCCAAGGCGGCCGACACGCGCGACGATATCTACAGCCTGGGCGCCACCTTTTACGAGTGCCTGACGGGCGAGCCGCCGTTCAAGGGCGAGACGCCGTACAACATCATGAGCGAGCTGTTGACCAAGCCCTCGCCCAAGGTGTGCGACCGGCGGCCGGATGTCTCGCGCTGCGCGGACATGATCTGCCGCAAGATGATGGCGAAGACGCGCGCGCTGCGCTACGGCGACGCCCACGCCCTTCTCCACGATCTGCAGCAGGTGCAGACGCACGGGGACAGCGCATTCGACCGGCTGGAGGCGGCCACCTTCGCGCGCGACTCCGTCATGATGCGGCAGCAGGCGCTGCAGCACGGCGTGCACACGGCGTCCGACCCGGTCGTGGGCGATCATCAGGTCGCGGGCGAGGTTGTGCCCGGGCGGCGGCGCATGGTTCCGGCCGTGCCGCATTCGGAGGAGGAGAGCGCCTTTCGCGCGGCGGCGTGGCTGGTCGGGCTGGTTGTGCTGGCGGCGGTGCTGCTGGCGATCGCGGGTCGGCACACGCTGGTCCCAACCGTTACGCCCGCACCGGCGGTGATCGCAGCGCAGCCGGAATCAACGGTCACCCCAACGAAGAAAAAGAAGAAGTCCGAGGAGCACGTCGCCACCACGCCCAGGCCCGCGCCTGACGATAACGCGCCGGAGGTCGCAACCGGCGAAGGGGCACCGCGTGCCCTGCCCGTCGTTCCGACTGACGTGAGTCAGGCAGCGCCTGCCTTGCCCGTAGTCTCAGCTACCGACACCAACCTCGCCGCCGTTCCCGCCACGCCACCGATGACCGCGGACGATCTCACCAACACGACGACGCTCGGCCTCTCGCCCTTCCCCACCCCCGCGCTGACGCCCGCGGCGCAGTCGGCCTTTGAGGCGCGCACGGTGGCGGAAGGCAGCCTGCCGCCCACGCTCATCCTGCCCAGCGGCGCTGCCAATCTGCTCAAGATCATCGGCCGGCGCACGGAGAACTCGCCCGCGCCGGTTTCGTGGACCTATTACTTTTACGACACGAGCGCAACCGGGAACGCGACCTACCGCACTGTACGACGCGGCCGTATTGTGCGCGACGGCGAGGCCATCACCGTTGCCGTCTTCCCCTGGCACCAGAGCGACGTGATCGCGGAGGACAAGCTGAAGATCGATTCCAGCGCCGCGCTCGCTGCCGCCCAGGCACTCATTCCCGCCACGCCGATCAGCAGCTCGCAGATGGAACTGCGCTGGCCGCACGATTCCACCGCGCCGATCTGGTTCCTCACGCTTTGGGCGCGCGATCACGACGGCCAGGAAGTCGAGATCGGCACCGTGCAGATCCTCGCCGACACCGGCTACGTGCTGCGCAAGAGCCTCACCTCGCCCGACTCGTAAAGCGCCGCGCCGCCGCGCGACAGCGGATCGCGGATTTACACGGCCGCTGGGCCGACTATTATATACCGTTCATTCGGAAAATGGTTTCCGATGCGGCGAGCGGACACCGCTCCCGGCCGTACCTGCGCTCGCATTCCTTCATGAAATTTCATTCCTCGACGGCCGCCGTTCTCGTCTTTCCGTTTCTTTTTGCCGGGTGCGAGCCCAGTTCCTCCAGTGGTGCCGCAGGCGGACCGGGCGCAGGCGGCGCGCCGCCTCCCGCCGAAGTCGGCGTGGTCACGCTCAAGGAAGAGCCGGTGACGCTCACCACGGAGCTGCCGGGCCGGACCTCGGCGTTTCGCGTGGCGGAGGTGCGCCCGCAGGTCAACGGCGTGCTGCAAAAGCGGCTCTTCGTCGAGGGCGCCGATGTGAAGGAGAACCAGCAGCTTTACCAGATCGATCCCGCGCCGTATCAAGCCGCGCTCGACAGCGCGCTGGCCGCGGCGCAAAAGGCGGTGGCCAACCAGGCGATCGCAGGCGTGACCCTGAAGCGCAACCAAGGTCTCCTTGCCAGTCACGCCGTCAGCCAGCAGGACATCGACAATGCCAACGCCACCTATGCGGAAGCCCAGGCGGATGTCGCCTCCGCCAACGCCGCGGTGGAGACGGCGAAGATCAACCTGGTGTACACGCGCGTGCTGTCGCCCATCAATGGCCGCAGCGGCCGCTCTGTCACCGTCGGCGCGCTGGTCACGGCGAACCAGACCCAGTCGCTTGTCACCATCCAGCAGCTGGACCCGATTTACGTGGACGTCTCGCAATCCACCTCGGTCCTCCTCCGCCTGGAACGCGAGCTTTCTGCCGGCCAGATCAAGGGGGCCGGGGCAAATCAGGCGGTGGTTCGCCTGAAGTTCGAGGACGGCTCCGACTACGAACCGGCCGGCCAGCTCCAGTTCTCGGAGGCAAGCGTGGACCAGTCCACCGGCTCGGTCATCCTGCGCGCGGTTTTCCCCAACCCAAAGGACATGCTGCTGCCGGGCATGTTCGTGCGGGCCGAGATCGACGAAGGCGTGAACGAGCGCGGCATCCTCGTGCCGCAGCAGGCCGTGACGCACGACATCAAGGGCAACGCCACCACCTTGCTGGTCAACGCCGACAACAAGGTCGAGCTGCGCCCCATCACCGCCTCGCGCGCCATCGGTGACAAGTGGCTGGTCACGTCCGGCCTCGCCGCCGGCGACCGCGTGATCGTCGAGGGCGTGCAGAAGGTGCAGCCCGGCGCCACGGTTCACCCCACGGAATGGACGCCCTCCACCGGCGCCACGGCTTCCTCGCCCTGACATGTCCCGGTTCTTCATCGACCGCCCCATCTTCGCATGGGTGATCGCCATCATCCTGATGCTGGCGGGCACGCTGGCGATCCGAACCCTGCCGGTCGCGCAGTATCCGCCGATTGCGCCGCCTGCCGTCGCCATCACCGTGACGTATCCGGGCGCATCCGCAGAGACGGTGCAGAGCACGGTGGTGCAGGTAATCGAGCAGCAGATGAGCGGCATCGATCACCTCCTCTATTTCTCCTCGGAGAGCGACAAGGACGGCTCGATGACCATCACGCTCAACTTCGAGCAGGGCACAAACCCCGACATCGCGCAGGTGCAGGTGCAGAACAAGCTGCAGCTCGCTATGCCGTTGCTGCCGCTGGAGGTGCAGCAGGAAGGCATCCGCGTGGCCAAGTCGACGAAGAACTTCCTGCTCGTCGTCGCCTTCTACTCGGAAGACGAGAGCATGAGCGCCTTCGACATCGCCGACTACATCGCCAGCAGCGTGCAAGACCCGGTCAGCCGCACGCCGGGCGTGGGTGACTACATCCTCTTCGGCTCCCAATACGCGATGCGCATCTGGCTCGACCCAGCCAAGCTCAACAATTACTCGCTCACGCCGGTCGATGTGAGCAACGCCATCCAGGCGCAGAACGTGCAGGTCGCCTCGGGCGAGATCGGCGGACTGCCCTCGATCAAGGGTCAGGAGCTCAACGCCACCGTCATTGGGCCGTCCTATTTGGAGAAGCCGGAGGAGTTCGGCAAGATCCTGCTCCGCGTGAATCCCGATGGCTCGCAAGTGCGCCTGAAGGATGTCGCAAAGGTTGAGCTCGGCGCGGAAAGCTATGCCCTCAACGGCAAGTTCGATGGCCATCCCGCGTCGGGCCTGGCGGTGAAGTTGTCGCAGGGCGCCAACGCGCTCGATACGGCCACCGCGGTTCACGCCACGATCGACAAGCTCAAGCCCTACTTCCCGCACGGCCTGCGCGCCGCCTACCCCTACGACACGACACCCTTCGTCCGCATCTCCATCGAGGACGTGGTGGAGACGCTCTTCATCGCCATCGGCCTCGTCTTCGTCGTCATGTTCGTGTTCCTGCAGAGCCTGCGCGCGACGCTCATCCCGACCATCGCCATCCCGGTGGTATTGCTCGGCACGTTCGCGGTGCTCTCGGCCTGCGGTTACTCGATCAACGTGCTGACCATGTTCGCGATGGTGCTGGCCATCGGTCTGCTCGTGGATGACGCCATTGTGGTAATCGAAAACGTCGAGCGCGTCATGGCCGAGGAAGGTCTCTCCCCGCGCGAGGCCACCCGCAAGTCGATGGACCAGATCACCGGGGCGCTCGTCGGCATCGCGCTCGTGCTCACGGCGGTCTTTCTGCCCATGGCATTCTTCACGGGCTCGACCGGCGTCATCTACCGGCAGTTTTCGATCACCATCGTCTCGGCGATGATCCTCTCCGTCCTGACCGCGCTGATCTTCACGCCGGCGCTTTGCGCCACCATCCTCAAGCCGGTGGAAAAGGGCCACCAGGAAAAGCAGACCGGCCCCTTCGGCCTTTTCAACCGCGCCTTCCGCCGCAGCACCAACGTCTACGAGGGTGGCGTGCGGCGCGTGGTGGCATGGCCGATTCCGTTCGGCCTGATTTACGCCGTCATCCTCGCCGCGCTCGCGTTTCTTTTCCTTCGCGTGCCGACCTCGTTTTTACCGGACGAGGATCAGGGCATCATGTTCGTGCAGGTCACCACGCCGCCGGGCGCGACGGTGGAGCGGACCCAGGCGGTGCTCGACCGCGTGCGCGAGTATTTCATGGGCACGGAAAAGGCGGCGGTCGATCACGTCTTCACCGTCACCGGCTTCAGCTTCGGCGGTCGCGGGCAAAGCTCCGGCCTCGCCTTTGTCGATCTCAAGCCGTGGTCCCAACGGACCGGCGCAAAAAACCGGGCCCAGGCGATCGCCGGTCGCGCCATGGGTTATTTCCAGTCCTTCAAGGACGCGATGGCGTTTGCCTTCGTTCCGCCAGCGGTGCTCGAGCTGGGCAACGCCACCGGCTTCGACGCCGAGCTGCTCGATCGCGGCAACCTTGGCCACCACGCGCTGATGGACGCGCGCAACCAGTTCCTGGGCATGGCGGCGAAGGAAGCGGCGTTCGCGCCGCACACCGTGCGCCCCAACGGCCTCGACGACGAGCCGCAGTTCTCCTTCGCTTTCGATCGCGAACGCGCCAGCGCTTACGGGCTTACCATTGCAGACATCAACAACACCCTCTCCGACGCGTGGGGCTCCGGTTACGTCAACCAGTTCCTGGACCGCGGGCGCATCAAGCGCGTCTTCATCCAAGGCCAGGACACCTCGCGCATGCTGCCGGATGATTTCAACAAGTGGTACGTGCGCAACAACCAGGGCCTGATGGTTCCCTTTTCTGCCTTTTCCGAGGGAAAATGGACCTATGGCTCGCCCAAGCTCGAGCGCTACAACGGCGTTCCCTCGGTGGAAATCCTCGGCGCGCCCGCCGCCCACGTCAGCACGGGCGAGGCGATGAAGGCCGTCGAGTCGATCGCGGCCAAGCTGCCCAAGGGCATCGCGCTCGACTGGACCGGGCTCTCCTTCGAGGAGCAGCGCGCGGGCACGCAGACGACCTCGCTCTACGCCATCTCCCTCGCCGTCGTGTTCCTGTGCCTCGCCGCGCTTTACGAGAGCTGGGTTATTCCGTTTGCCGTCATGCTCGTCGTGCCGCTTGGCATCTTCGGCGCCGTGATCGCCACGCTCTGGCGCGGGCTGGCCAATGACGTCTTCTTCCAGGTCGGCTTGCTCACCACCATCGGGCTCTCTGCGAAGAACGCCATCCTGATCGTCGAGTTCGCGAAGGAGAACTACGACAGCGGCATGCCGCTGGTCGAGGCGACGATTCGCGCCTCACACCAGCGCCTGCGACCGATTCTCATGACCTCACTAGCGTTCATCCTGGGCGTGCTGCCGCTGGCGATTTCCTCCGGCGCCGGGTCGGGCGGCCAGAATGCGATCGGGACCGGCGTCATCGGCGGCATGATCTCCGCGACCGTCCTCGCGATCTTTTTTGTGCCGCTCTTCTTCGTCGCCATGCTGCGCCTCTTCCGCGTGAAACCGTGGCGGCCGCTCGACGCCCAGCCGGGGGAGGCAGCGGCGGCCGCGGGCGAACGCTCCGCAACGCCCGCCATCACGACGACCAACGGCGTACGGCATTAAGCATTCCGGCAACCGTCGACCTCCGAGGTGACGGAGAGGCGAGGACGCGTGTCCGCATGTCGTAGGTTGCGCGGAGGTAGACGTGCGAACGAGCCGCCCGCGGCGCGGCCTACCTGGCCGCGGGCTTGAGTGACGACGGATCTTCCGCGTCTGCTGCGCCGGGCGCCGTGGGCAACTTGGCCACGTCGTTGAAGGGATATGGCGCGGGTTGCTCGGCCTGGAGCTCGCTGGCATTCCATCCGCCGCCGAGCGCCTTGATCAGCCGCACTGTGGCGTAAAACTGCTGGCCCCGCACCTGCGAGCGGTTGCGCTCCGTGGCGAGCCGCGTCTCGTCCGCCACGATCACGTCGGTGTAATTGGTCTCACCCACGAGGAAGCGCTTTTTCTCGAGATCGACCGCTTCGCGCGAGGTCTGCACCGACTTTCGCAGCGCGCTGTTTTCAGCCTGGAGGAAGCGCAGGTCGGCCAGCGAATCCTCCACATCGCGAACGGCACCGAGCACGGTGCTGCGGTAGCGCGCGACCGCCTCCTGATAGTTGGCGCGGGCCGCCTGGAGATTCGAGATGTTCTGGCCGCCCTGAAAGATGGGCAGGCTTACCTGCGGCCCATAGCTCCAGACCGTGTTGGGCCAGGTGAAGAGATCGGTCGCGCGCGCGCTCATCACGCCGCCGGAACCGATGAGCGTGACGCGCGGGAAAAACGCCGCGTAAGCCACGCCGATCGCCGCATTCTCGGCCGCCATGGTGCGCTCCGCCTCGGCGATGTCCGGACGTCGCTCGAGGATGGAGGCCGGCACGCCCACCGGCACGACGGGCGGCGGTGTCTCGGAGGCCAGCGGGCGCGGCGTGAGGATCTGGTCGCTCGGATTCACGCCGACCAGCACGGCGAGCGCATCCTGCGTCTCCGCGCGCCGTTGCGCCACGTCGTCGAAGGAAGCCTGCGCGTTGGTCAGGTCGGTCGCGGCCTGGTCCACGTCGAGGTTGGTCGCGCGGCCCGCCTGCACGCGCACCTTGTTGATGCGAAGCGATTCGGTGCGCGCCGTCACCGTCTCCTGCAGGATGGCCAGCTCCGCATCGTATTCACGCAGCGTGAAATACTCCACCGCGACGTCGGACTGCGCGGTGAGGAGCACGTTCTGGTAGTCGGCCACCGAGGCCTGCGCCTCCGCCTGCGCGGACTCGAACGAGCGCCGCACGCGGCCCCACAAGTCGAGCTCCCAGCTCAGGTCAAGCGGCACGCTGAAGGAGTTGTAGGGCTCGTAGCGCTGCAGGATGCCGGGGATGGGAATCTTGGCAAATGGCGGATTGTCCTTCGGCAACTGCGTGCGGGTATAGGCGGGAGCCGCCGTGATGTTGGGAAAGAACGCGGCGCCTTGCAGCCGCGCCCGCGCGCGCGATTCATCAACGCGCGCCACGGCTGCCTTCAGGTCCTGGTTCTGCGACGCGGCGGCGTCCTCCAACCGGTCGAGCTCGTCGTCGCCGAACATTTTCCACCACGCACCCTTGGGCAGATCGTCGCGCGGCTGCGCGGTTTGCCAGTGCCAGTCCGGCGGCAGCGCCGCCGCAGGGGCGGGCCGCTTGTAATTGGGCCCGACGGTACAGCCCGCGAGCAGCATGGCGGCGCCAACAATGACCAGTGCCTTTTTCATCCAACCTCCGCCTGCTTGAGTTTCTTGGGCTTGGGGATGAAGAGCAGCAGCAGGATGCTCGCCCCCAGGATGGCGCCGATGACGTAGAAGGCATCGCTGAAGGCGAGCAGGAAGCTTTGCTCCTGGATCGACTGGTTAAGAATTTTCAACGACGTCCGGGCTGCCGTGGCCGGATCGAGTCCCTTCGCGAGCAGGATGCTGCCGACTGAATCCAGACGCTGCTGCACCAGCGGCGCCTCCGCTGTGACCCTTGAGCCAATGCGCTCGGAATGGAGATGCTCGCGGTTGGTGATCAGCGTGGAAAGCAGCGCGATGCCGAAGGAGCCACCCATGTTGCGCATCATGTTGAAGAGGGCCGAGGCGGAGCCGGCCTCCTTCCGCGGGATGTCCGCCGTGGCCATGCTGAGGAGCGGGATGAGGAAGAGCGGCTGCCCAAGCGAGCGGATGATGTTCGAGAAAACAAACTGCGGCCGCGCGTAGTCGGGATCGAGGAACGCGTTCATGAAGCAACTGACCGAGAACATCATCGCGCCGAAGGCGATGACGAACCGGATATCGACCACCTTGATCAGCTTCGGCACGAAGGGAAGAATGAAGAGCTGTGGGATGCCGACCCAGATCAGCGTCGAGCCAATCTCGCTGGCGCTGTAGTGCTGCACTTCCGAGAGGTATTCTGGGGTGACGAAAACCGAGCCGTAGAGGCCGACGCCAAGCGCCGTCTGGATGACGCAGGAGAGCGCGAAGGTCCGATACCTGAAGAGGCGAAGATTGAGGAAAGGCTTCTTGGCCGTCAGTTCGCGGATGAGAAAGAGCGTGATGAAAATTCCCGCGATCCAGGCGAAGCGCAGAATGATTTCGTTGCCGAACCAGTCCTTGCGATTGCCTTCCTCCAGCACGTATTCGAGCGAGCCGAGGCCGATGGCCATGGAAATGATTCCGAAATAATCCAGGTCGGCGATGCGCTCGAGATGCATGGGGTCCTGGTCGAGGAAAGACCAGATGATGGTGATGAGCGCGATACCGGGCGGGAGGTTAATAAAAAAAATCCACTGCCAGCCCCAGTTGTCGGTCAGCCAGCCCCCGATCGATGGGCCAATGGACGGACCGAAGATCGCGGTCATGCCAAAAATGGCGAGGCCCACCGGCTGCTTGGAGGGTGGCAGGAGCACCAAGATGATGTTGAAGGCGAGCGGAATGAGCGCCCCGCCGAAAAGGCCCTGCAGCGCGCGGCAGGCGATCAGCTCGCCGAGGTTGCTGCAGAACGCGCAGAGCAGCGAAAAAACGAGAAAGCCAACGGCGCTCACGAGCAGGTACCGGCGGATCGAGAAAATGGACGCCATGATGCCACTGATGCCGATGGCCACGATTTCCGCGCAGAGATAGGCGGTGGAAATCCAGGAGCCCTCGTCGATGGAGGAGCCGATCGCGCCGGAGATGTCGTTGAGCGAGGAGTTGGTAATCTGGATGTCGAGCACCGCCATGAAGGCGCCGAGCATGGCGCCGAACAGCGCAATCCATTGCCTCGTCGAGACCTGTTTCTCGCCGGCCATGTCAGCGCGAGAGTTTCGGCGGCTGGTCGTCGTTCCGATCCACCAGCGGCTGGTCGAGATCGACGGAGGTTTCCACGGAAAGGCCGGGGACGAGGCGATTGCGGAAATCCTTGATGTCGTCCTGCTCGAAGACGATCTTCACCGGCACGCGCTGCACGATCTTGGTGAAATTTCCGGTCGCGTTGTCCGATGGCAGCAAGGCGAAGGTCGAGCCGGTACCGGGAGAAAAACTATCGATGTGGCCCTGGAAGGTCCTCTTGGGAATCGCATCCACGGTGATCTGCACACGCTGGCCCGCCTTCATCTTGCCGAGCTGCGTTTCCTTGTAATTGGCGAGCACCCAGACGTCCTGGACCACGGCCATAAGCGCCCCGCCCACCGTCACGCGATTGCCCACGTTAACGGTGCGGTTGCCGATGAAGCCGTCGCTCGGCGCCACGATCGTGCAGTAGCTGAGCTGGTTCTTCGCGTCCTCCAGCGCGGCCCGCGCCACCTCGAAGTTCGACTTGGTCTGGTCGTAATCCTGCTTGGAGATGGCCACGTCGCCCCGCAGCGCATCGACGCGGTCGAAGTCGGCCTTGGCCTTGTCGAAGTCGGCCTGCGCCTTGTCCACCTGCACCTGGAAATCACGCGGGTCGAGCCGCAGCAGCACCTGCCCTTCATGCACGTACTCATTGTCCACGATATCCAGCTCGATCACGTTGCTGGTGACGCGCGCACTGATCAGGTGAACGTAGCCGGTCGTGTAAGCGTCGTCGGTGGTCTCATGGGCCAGCGCATCGAGCAGGTAGAGGACCGCCAGGACGATGATGACCAGGGCTACCACCACGAGGATGATGATCTTGAGCGGGGTCCACTTGAACTTCTTCTTTTGCTTCCCGTCGTCCTTCTTTTCCCCGCCCTTGCCTTCTTCCTTTTTGTCTTCGCCGCCCCCCTTCTTGTCTTCGCCCTGCTCGATGTGAATCTGCGCGCGCGGACCGACGATGATCACATCGCCAGCGGGCGGCTTGGCGGCAGGCTGGCCGTCCTGTGCATCTGAAGGTTGGTCGGGCATGAGGAAATGGGTGAAGTGGCTTGCGGCTTAATCGACAAAGCTTGCTATATTGATTAGAGGCCACTATATCGAATCCACATCCCTTCGGTCAATGGCAATCAACCCCATCCGTTCGTATTATTCGCTCATTCGCTCGAAGCAGGCGGATGACACCCGCTCGCGCATTGCGGAGGCCGCGCGCAAACTGATCCTGAGCCATGGCTTCGAGGCGGCCACGGTGGTGGCCATTGCCCGCGAGGCCTCTGTCGCCGTGCCCACCGTCTACGCGGTGTTTGGCTCGAAGCGCCGCATCCTGGCTGAACTGGTCGATCGCGCACGATTCGGTCCCGTCTTCCAAAAGCTGATCGACCAAGCCGAGACGATCGACGATCCGGTCGCCCGGCTGCGGCATACCGCGCGGATCGTCCGCCAGGTCTGCGACGGCGAGCGCGCGGAGCTCGACCTGCTGCGCAAGGCGCGGGTCGTCACACCGGAGATCGAGGCGCGCTACGAGGAGCTGGAGTGCGGCCGGTACGACGCGCAATGCGTCACGGTAAAGCTCCTGGTGCGCCACCGCTTGCTCAAGCCCGGGGTCAGCCCGCAGGAGGCGCGTGACGTGTTGTTCACCTTCACCTCGCCTGAAATGTACCGCCTGCTGGTGGTGGACCGTGGCTGGAGCTCCGACCACTATCAGGAATGGCTGGGCGAAACGCTCGTCGCCATGTTGGTGAAAAGCGCGCCGAGAAAACCGCACCGGTCCGCGCGGCGGGCCGCCTTTTCGGCCCGATGAAGCAATCAGGTTGTCGGGGCCATCGACGCGAGTGATCGTGATAGCATGAAATCCCTTTTCCCGTTCCTGCTAGTGGCCGCATCGCTGGCACTGGCACCGATGCACGTGCAGGCCGCCCCGACCTCGGGCATGACCGCCCAGCAGGCGATTGGTGTCGCCGGCTCAGGCGTCGATCCATCGTTGAGCTCGAAAATTGTTTCCGTTTATGGCACGGGCACGCCGGCCGGCATCGAGACCTGGTGGGTGATCTATTATGATCCGTCGATCGACACGCACGGTCGCGCGGTGAAGGTGACCAACGGCCAGGTCGTTCGCACCTACCCGGCGCAGGGCGGCGTGGTCTATGCGGACGCGCTCACCTTTGCACCCGGCGACGTACGCGGCATCGGCAAGGCGCTTTCCACGGCGGAGGATTATGCGGCGCAGCATGCGATCGCGTACAACCAGGTGCGGGCGTTGCTGCGCGTGACGGCGCCGGGCGAGCCGCTGCGCTGGCGCATCCAGTTAATGGACGACGACCGGAACAAGGGCTTCGTCTTCGTCGATGCCGACAGCGGCGCGTTCGCCAGTTACATGCATTCGGGTCCGCATCACACGAGCGCGAGCACGGGCGGCGACTCGGTCTCGGCTCATGCGCAGGCGGCCGGCAACGACATCAAGGACACCTTCCTTGGCATCGGTGGCGATCTTCAGCAGTTCTTCACCGGCGAGCGCACGGTCGACCGGTAAGCGCGGGCCGCCGGCTTGCGCGGCTCTACTTCTCGGCGAGGTAGCAGGCGAAGACGCTGTTGCGATGCAGCACGTCGTAGGCTTGGAAGCCGGAACGGCGCGTGAGCTCAAGTTGGTAGGGCAAAGAGCGAGGCGTGTCCTCGCGATCTATATAAGCGAAGACAGTCTCCCGATAATCGGGGCCTTTCAGCCCCTCGAGGTAGGTGCCGTAGCGCTGCCACATTACCTCCTGCACGTCGGGCAGGTTGAACGTGATGAGGTCCGCGACGTAGAGGCGTCCGCCGGGCTTGAGCCAGCGCGCGAATCGGGTGAACTCGCGCTCCCAATCGGCATCGTCGCGCAAATGGTGCAGGACCGCGCCGGCCAGGATGCAGGCAAACGTGCCCTCGGCGAAGTCGAGCGTGCGCAGGTCGCCCTCGTGAATCTCCACCGACTTGGCGCGGCCGGACTCGCGCACGCGCTGCTGCGCGCGCTCCAGCATGGGCGTGCTGAGGTCGGCGAGATGGCAGTTCAGGTCCGGCGACTCCTGCAGGACGCGCAGCGTGAAATTGCCCGCACCGCAGCCGAGATCGAGGATGGTGTCGCCCGCTTGCAGATGGCGCGCGCCGGCCTGCGCCACAAGTTCCAGCACGAGCGGCGCATCCATGGTGGCCTGCTGACCGGTCTCGAGCTGGCTGAAGCGCTCGACGTCGTGATCAAAGCGGGTGCGGATTTCCTCGATGCTCGATTTCTTTTCCCACGGGGTGCTCATGTCTTCCAGCGTAGCCGCGCCGCAACCGCTCGCAATCGTGCCGCTTGAAGAAGGCGGCGCGTGCGCGAGGTTGGTCGTTGGTGAAGATGCCCCCCTCCCCGCTCGCGCGCGACCTAACCCGGTTCGATTGGACGCAGGAGCAGGCTCGGGGCGCGCTGCTGTGCCTGCCGGCGATCGCGACCGCGCTGGTGGCGGGATGCGAGGCCGGCGTCCCGGCGGCGGGCTTGGTTTCAGCGGGCGGGGCGTTCACGGTGGGTCTCGGCTCCTTCCGCCGCCTGCAGGGTTCGCGCTTGCTGCCGATGATCCTGACAACAGTGGGCCTGGGTTGCGCCGCCACGTGTGGAACGCTGGCCGGAAAGTCGCACCTGATCACGGGCCTGGTGGCGCTTTTCCTTGGGGCGCTTTACGGGCTGACACTGGTCTTCAGCGAGGATGCCGCGTGGGTCGGGCTGCAATGCGTGATCGCCTTTCTGGTAGCGACGGCTTTCCCGGCTTCCGGCTGGCACGCGCTGCTGCGGGGCGGGTTCGTGCTCGCGGGTGGATTGATGCAGGCGGCCTTCCTGCTCGGGTTGTGGCGCGCGCCGCTCGAGGCGGTGAAGAACGACTTCCGTTCGTGCGAGCCGGGCCGCGTCCTGCGCATTCTGTGGCACGACGTCCGGCCGACGCTGCTGCGCCACATCGACCTCGGCCGGCCGGAACTGCGGTACGCCGCGCGGCTGGGCGTGACGCTGCTTGTTGCCGTGGTGACCGCACGGGGCTTGCACCAGATCAATTCCTACTGGCTGCCGATGACCACGCTGATCATCCTGAAGCCGGATTTCTATCGCACCTACACCAGCGCGCTGGGCCGCGCCTTCGGCACGTTTGCCGGGATCGGGCTAGCCTCGCTGCTGGTGGTGGCGCTGCATCCGAGCACAGCCATGCTGATCGCGCTGGTGGTGATTTTCGCCTGGGCAAGCTACGCGTGGCTGAAGGTGAACTACGCCCTCTTCAGCTGTGCGCTGACGGCCTTCATCGTCTTTCTCGTGGCGGTCTCGGGCTTTCCCGAGGCGATGGTGATCGCGAATCGGCTGCTCGACACGGCGCTGGGCTGCCTGCTGGCGCTGCTGTCGCGGGTGATTGACCCGAAGTGGGACGAGGTGGTCAAGCCTGCCCCGCCCGTGGCGGTGCCTCGAGCTTCTTCGTGAGAGCGCGCTCATGATTCATTCTCATGAGCGCGCCAGTAGCTTAGCGCCAGTGGTGCCAGCCGCCGCCGCCACCGATGCCAATGCCGATGCCAATCGGGATGACCGGGCCGGGGCCGTAATACGGATAAGGCCCGGGACCCCAATAATTAGGTGCGGTGGAGGCCATGTAGTCGACGATGCTCTGCGACACGCCGTTGTCGTGTAGGTAGCGGAAGTCATCGCCATGCAGGTAATAGGTCGTCCCCTGGTCGCGGATGTAGCGGAGGATGATGCCGTCGTTCACGCGGGCGTGCGAAAGCGACACGACGTCCGAAAGGCTCAGCGCGTCGCCGTGCACCATCTTGTCGTAGACGGCGGGAGAAACGCCGCTGCGCTCCACCGCGTTGTAGTCGGCCTGCTGCTGCGCGTCAGGTCCGCAAGCAGCCAGGAAAAGAGGGACAAGAGCCACGCCCAACACGCGGCGAATAGTTCGGAAAGTAAATGGCATGGTCATTGGACGGTGTAGCGGCGTGAAAGTTTCAAAGCTTCGCGCAACATAAGTGGCTGTCGCCGAGTCGTCCAATGCCGTAACCGAGTTGTAATCTCAATTTCAAGAACGGCACTGCGCCTGCTGTGTCAAAGACCGGCATGACCGATCCCATGGGAAAGGCGGGCGACGTAACGGATGCGTCCAACGCCCCGCAGGCCGATAAGGCCGAGAGCACCGACGCTCTCGCGCACGACCTCGCGGAGGAGTGGACCTCCCCGGAACCTGCAGCCGAGCCGGCTGGCTCTTAATCTCGCGCTTGCGCTTCTTTTGAAGCGCCGGGGAGGTGTCGGCTAGAGGCGCTGTTGGCTTCGCGACCATTGTTGCGGACGATGAGAACGAACAGGGTCAGCAACATGGGGATGAAGGTGTTCGTCTCCTGAAGATGCGCGAAAAGCGCCGTGATGAGGGCCATGCAGGCGAACAATCCGAAAATCGCGGTGGCTTTTCGATCCTTGCGCCAGAGCGGCTGGATGAGAAGGATGGCGAGCCCGGCGTAGAGAACAAAGATGGCCGGGCCTTGCCACCAGAAATTATCGCGCAGGAGTCCGGGCCAGAAAATAAGCCTGAGCTCCCGCATGAGGTCCTGAAAATTAACGTCGGCCATGATGGTCTGGCCGAGGAAGGAATGATCGGAGCCGATGCCCGTTGTGCCGTGGAGGAAGAAAGCGCGGGTGAAATGAGTCACCGCGATCGATAGAAGAACGAGCGTCACCAGCATCCAATTGGTCCCGCTACGCAGGAGGGCGGCGATCCTGAAATGGAGAATCTCTTCTATATTCATATAAAGGAGATAGAGCATGGGCAAATAAATGGCCTCCTCGAAGGTGAATTGCCAGACGGCGAACAACAGGGCGAGGAGGAGAACCTTGGCGCCGATGCGAACTTCGGAGAGGAAGATGGCATAAAGAAGCGTGAGGCAGAACTGATTCTGCAGGTCGAACGTATAGAGCCAGAAGCCCGCCAGAACGCTGGCCATATAGGCAACGTGGAAGGCGCATAGCGTATAGACTGTTTCGGCAAACGGTCGCTGCCAGGGCCGACAGATCAGGCCGAAGGCCAGGGCATTGATGACGAACATCAGGCGGTAAAAAACAAACGTCGCGGCCAGCCAGTCGAGGGAGAAGAGTTTCGAGAGGCCCCCAACCGCCATGGATGGAAGAATGCGGCTCTGGAAGGCGTACAACCAGGCGTGGCCCTGCAGAATGGACGCCGCGCATTCGGAAAACTTCCCGAACTGCGCGCTCATATTCACGAGTAGAGTTTGAAAGCACAGGTTGCCTAACAGGACGCAGAGGACGAATGTGCCCACGCATTTCCAGATGGACATGGCGTTAGGGTGGATTCTCATCAGGAGGCGTTCGTCCGGGCTGAAGTTCTTGCCTTAAGCGACGTCGCATCTCTCCGGCTCGCGTCGTGCGGAGCGAAACTCTCGCTCATCACGAGCCGCATCTGGATAAGTTCTCTTGAAGATTCACGAGGATGGAAAGCGCTCGGAAAATAGGCGTGAACCGCCGGGGAGACAAGACGCCAGCCGACGCGCGCGCCGTTAGGGCCCTCAGCTTGTGCGGTCTTCAACGACTGCTTGATCTGGCGGCGGCCACCCTTTAAGGTGGCGCCGTATCGCCTGTTGCTGTGCCGAGTGAGGCATTCAGCGACTAACCCCTTGTCCGTCAGGACCACAGCCAGGGTAGCTCAGCGGTAGAGCAGGGGACTCATAAGCCCTTGGTCGGGGGTTCGATTCCCCCCTCTGGCACTTTCTCGGCGCGGCGTGGCGCGCTGCATCGACAGGCCGCGAACCCGCTGTGCTAAACTGCGCTCATGCCCGGCATGATCCCTCCCGAAATCGTGGAGCAGGTGCGCCAGGCCAGCGACATCGTGGACGTGATCGGCGGGTACGTGCCGCTGAAGCGTTCGGGCGCAAAATTCAAGGCACTGAGTCCCTTTAACAAGGAGAAGACGCCGTCGTTCTTCGTCGATCCGGCGCGGCAGATCTTCAAGTGCTTTAGCAGCGGGCATGGCGGGG
>CAJCIA010000057.1 GCA_903970275.1 Betaproteobacteria bacterium | reverse complement strand
TCACCAAGCGCGAAAGCATCCGCGCGTTGCTCGAGCAGATCGTGCTCGCCTACGGCGGACTGGATTCCATCGCGGTGACCGCCGGCATCTTCGTTCCGCCCGACACCACCGGCCACATCGCGGATGAGAAGTGGGCACTGACCTTTGCCATCAACGTGACGGGCGCCTACCTCGTCGGTGACGAGGCGCACAAATTGTGGAAGGAGCAGGGGCTGAAGGCCAACCTGGTCCTCACGACGAGCGCGAACGCCGTGGTGGCCAAGAAGGGCAGCGTGGCCTACGACGTGAGCAAGGCGGCCGCGAATCACCTCGTGCGAGAGCTCGCGATCGAGCTTTCGCCGCTCGTGCGCGTCAACGGCGTGGCACCGGCGACCGTGGTGCAGGGCAGCGCGATGTTTCCGCGCGACCGCGTCATCGCGTCGCTCGCCAAGTATAACATCGCCTATGGCGACGACGAGCCGACCGAGTCGCTCACCACCAAGCTGGCCAAGTTTTACGCCGACCGCACGCTGACCAAGGAGCCGATCACGCCCGCCGACCAGGCCGAGGCGTTCTTCCTTTTGCTGACCGCGCGGCTAAGCAAGACAACGGGCCAAGTCATCACGGTGGACGGCGGGCTGCACGAGGCGTTTTTGCGCTGACCTGATCCGGACGCCGCCTTGAAGATCGCGCTGTTCATTCCCTGTTTCGTCGACCTGTTCTATCCGCAGGTCGGCGTGAGCATGGTCAAGATTTTCGAGCGGCTCGGCCACGAGGTCGAGTACCCGGAAGGCCAGACCTGCTGCGGCCAGCCCGCCTTCAACGCCGGCTATTGGGACGAGGCGCGCGGCGCGGCGGAAAACGCGCTGCAGGTTTTTCGCGACGCCGAGGTGGTCGTCTCTGCCTCCGGCTCCTGTGGTGCGATGATGAAGGTGTTTTACCCGGAGCTGTTCGCCAAAACGCCGCGGCTTCCGGAAGCGGAGGCGCTCGCGGCCAAGACGTTCGAGTTCTCCGACTTTCTCGTCAACCGCCTCGGGGTTCACGACGTCGGCGCACGTTTCGATCACACGGTGACTTTCCACGACGGCTGTCACGGCCTGCGCGAGCTCGGCATCAAGAAGGAGCCGCGCCTGCTCCTCGCCCAGGTAAAAGGGCTCCAGTTGAAGGAAATGGGCGAGGCGGAAACCTGCTGCGGTTTCGGCGGCCTTTTCGCGGTGAAATTCCCGCAAATCTCCACCGCGATGGGTGAGGTGAAATGCGCTTCGATTGCGGAAACTGGCGTCGAGTTCGTGGTCAGCAACGACTCGAGTTGCCTCATGCAGATCCAGGGCATCCTCGACCGCGAGCAGCGCCCGGTGCGCAGCCTGCATCTGGCCGAGGTGCTGGCGCAAAGCTGACCATGGCCCGGGCGACGATCAGCGCGCAGTTCCGCACCGCCGCGAGCAAGCTCACTGCGGACCTGAAGCATCGCGGCTGGATATCGAAGTCGCTGCGCGGCTACGAGACCAGTCGTCGCGGCAACCAGGCGAAGTACGGTGACTGGAATTCCGCGCGCGAGGCGGCCGGGTCGATCAAGTATGAGGCGGTCAACCACCTCGACCGCTACCTGGAGGAATTCGCGCGCAACTTCGAGGCGAACGGCGGGAAGATTTTCTGGGCGTCGACCGGCGAGGAGGCGCGCGACTACGTCGTGAAGCTGGCGCGCGACCGCGGCGTGCGCAGCGTGATCAAGTCGAAGAGCATGACGGCGGAGGAAATCCACCTCAACCCCGCGCTGGAAGAAGCCGGGCTGCCCGTGGTCGAGTCGGACCTGGGCGAATACATCGTGCAGTTGCGCGGCGAGGCGCCGTACCACCTCGTCTTTCCCGCCATGCATCTCGACCGCCACGAGATCAGCACGCTTTTTGAGGAGAAGCTGGGCTCCGCGCCGACCGACGATCCCGAGCGCCTGACCATGATCGCGCGGGAGGTCATGCGCGATAAATACCTTACCGCCGACATGGGCATAACCGGCGCGAACTTTGCCGTGGCGGAGACGGGCATGATTTCGATCACGGAAAACGAGGGCAATGCGCGGCTGACCGCGGCGCTGCCGAAGATTCACGTCGCGCTCATGGGCATCGAGAAGATCATCCCGCGGCTTGAAGACCTGGCGCTTTTCCTCCCCATGCTGGCGACGGCCGGCGCAGGCCAGCCGATGACCTGCTACAACTCGCTTTACACCGGGCCGCGCAAGGCCGGCGAGGTGGACGGGCCGGAGGAATTCCATCTCGTCATCCTCGACAACAAACGCACGCAGTTGCTGGCCGACGCGGAGCAGCGGGACGCGCTCCACTGCATCCGCTGCGGCGCGTGCCTGAATGTGTGTCCCATCTTCCGCAACGTGGGCGGACACAGCTACGGCACGACTTACCAAGGGCCCATTGGCTCGGTCATCACGCCGCATCTGCGCGGGCTGCAAAACTGGAAGCACCTGAGCGCCGCCTCATCCTTGTGCGGCGCGTGCACGGAAACGTGCCCGGTGAAGATCGACATCCACCATCACCTGCTCCACAACCGCCGCAACGCGGCGCAGGGCAAGCAGACTTGGTACGAGAAGATCGGCTTTCGTCTTTTCGCCTGGGCGGCGCGGTCGCCGGGGCTCTTTCGTTTCGGTGGGCGGTTCGCCGGGCTGGCGCTCAAGCTGCGGCCCCGCGGTCCGCTCGATCCGCTGCAGGCCTGGACGTCCACGCGCGGTTTTCCCACGCCCGCACCGCGCTCCTTCAATGCCTACTGGCGCAGCCGGAAAGGTGGCCCGTGAGCGACGCCCGCACCATCCTCACGCGCATTCGCGAGGCGCTGCGCGAACCCGCGCCCAAGCGCCACCTCCACGGGCACGGCTCGCTGGATGAGGATCGTCCCGGCGGTCCGGAGGATTTTCGGGCCTGGCTGCCGCCGGTGGGCGAACGCTGGAGCGAGCAGTTCGAGCTTTTCCGCGCCAATGCGCTCGCGCTCAAGGCGGAGGTGGTGGTCTATCGCGACACGAAGGATCTCGCTACGCAACTGCGCCAGCGCGCCGCGGCGGAAGGCTGGAAGAAGCTGGCGCTGGCCCGCACGGGCTGGTCCGCCGATCTGCTCGGCCAGCTTCCGGGCGACAAGGTCTTCGCCGATGCCGGCTACGATCGCGGCGCGGTGGAATCGTGCGATGTCGGCGTGACGGAGTGCGACGCGCTGGTGGCGCAGACTGGCAGCGTGCTCGTAACCAGCGCGTCGGCCGGTGGGCGCGTGCTCTCCGTGCTGCCCCCGCACCATGTCGTCGTGGCTCGGCACGATCAGTTGGTACCAGATCTTTCCGCCGCGCTGGCCCGCGCGCGTGAGATTTACCGCGAGGGCGGCTGGCCCAGCATGCTTTCCTTCATCACAGGGCCAAGCCGCACCGGCGACATCGAGCGCATCCTTGTCCTCGGCGCGCACGGGCCGAAGCGGCTGACCATTTTCTGCGACCAGCCTGCGTGATCCTGCTGCTTGTCATCGTCTGGGGATTCAGCTTTGCCTGCATTCCCCACCTGCTGCTACTCAACAAGCGTCCCACCGCAACGCTGGCGTGGCTGTGGGCGCTGCTTCTTTTTCCCGGCGTGGGCGCGTTGCTCTACCTGGCCGTGGGCACGGAGCGGGTGCGCCGCCGCCGTCGCCAGCGCCAGAGATCGTTTCGGCGCAAGCGCGGCTTGACCGAGGAAACCGAAGCGCGCGACGCGCTCGATCAAGTCCCGGCCGACTCAACCGAGCATCGTGTGCTCGCGACCTCAAGCCGCATCATCGGCCTGCCGACCGATGCGGTGGAGGGAGTCCGACTCTTGCGCAATGGCGAGGCCTACTATGATGCGTTGCGCCGCTCGATCGCGCAGGCCAAGAATTCGGTGCATGTTGAGTCATTCATCTGGCGCAAGGACGCGGTGGGAGCCGAGTTTCTCGACCTGCTTGTGGCGGCAGCGCAGCGCGGCGTCCGCGTGCGGCTGCTGTTGGATGAGCTCGGATGTCTCGGACTGACCCAGCGTTACTTCCGGCCGCTCGTCGCAGCAGGCGGTGAGTTCTCCTGGTGCCACACCTTCTACCCGCGACACAATCGCTACTTCTTCAACCTACGCAATCACCGCAAGCTGCAGATCATCGACAACCGCATCGGCTTTGTCGGCGGGATGAACTTTGGGCGCGAATACCTGGGACTCAATCCCGCGCTGGGCAGCTGGTCCGATCTCCAGGTGGAGCTGCGGGGGCAGGTCGTCCAGCGCTTGCAGCAGGTCTTCGCCGAGGATTGGTTTTTCGCCACCGGCCGCGAAGACCCGCTGGCGGAGGCGGAGGAGACGGGCAACGGGCGGGAGCATTCGCCTGTGCAGGTCCTGCGTACGGGGCCGGACGAGGACGATCAGCCGATGCTACGCATCAACCTGGCGCTGATCGAGGCTGCGCGGCGCCGCCTCTGGATTTCGGCCGGCTACTTCATTCCCGGGGGCACGATGGAATCGGCGCTGCAGGTGGCGCGCGCCCGCGGGGTGGATGTCCGCCTGCTCGTCTCGGAGAAGAGCGAGCATCCGATGCTCGTAAAGGCGGGCCGCTCCTATTACGACGCGCTTCTCCGCCAAGGCGTCCGCATGTTCGAGTACCGGCGTGGCATTGAGCATTCGAAGTACACGGTGCTCGACGATAATCTTTGCGTGATCGGTTCTTCCAATTTCGACGACCGCTCGATGCGCCTGAATTTTGAGTTGAGCGTGCTCATCCACCGCCGCGCCACCAATCATGCGCTGGCCAAGATCTTCCTTGAGATGCAAGACCAGTCCCACGAGGTGAAGCGCGACTCCTTTTCCAAGCGTCCGCTGCAGGACCGCATGGTGGAGTCGGTCCTTCGCCTGGCGTCACCGCTGCTCTAAGGCGTCGCCGTCGAGTGAGGTTACTTCGCGGCCTTGGAAGCCTTCTTCTTCGTCGGCTGGCTCTGCGTCTTACGAGAACCCTGCTTGCGCGATTTCGCGGCGCGCTGGCCGGACTCTTTTCGAGCGGCTTTCTTGGCCTTTGCGGGAACCTTTTTCCCGGTACCGCTCTTCTCACCGCCGCCGGTCTGCTTATTCACCGTCTGCCACGCGCGCTGCTCCGCGACCTTTTTCGATTTGCCGCGTTTCTCGTAGCTCTCCTCAATGTGCTCGGCCTGCCGCTTTTGCTTGTCCGTGTATTTTGCTTTGGATCCTCGTGCCATAGGCAGTCTTACTGGCAACCATTGTGCCAGTGACCTATCAGCCATTTTCCTAGAGGAATTTTCCAGGGACCTAGGGGTAGATGTACCGCCGAATGCATGCCCTCCCAGCCGCCAACACGCGAATTGCGCGAGACTCGACGCTTGGCTTCTCCTCGCCCCTCCCAGACAGTTCTACTCTGATTGGCACGAGCGTTGCAGGGGAAGGGTATGCCTAACGATACCTCAAATTCGTTTCCTCAGACCCGGAACGACGTGAACAACCTCAAAGAAACCGCGACGGAAGCGGCCAAGGATCTCGCCAGCACGGCGACGACCCACCTCAACAAAGCCCGGGGTCAGGCCCAGGATCTCGCCTCGCATGCGAAGAGTGAGGCCTACGACCAAGTAGGCGACTTGCAGGGTAAGGTGGGCGATCTCGCTACGGCAGCGCGCGACTACGTCGTGGCCCGTCCGCTGACCTGCCTTGGAACCGCCTTGGCGATCGGCTTCATTTTTGGTCTGTCTCGCCGCGGTTCACGGGACTGAGAGCCTTCACCTTCCTGCTCCCGCTTGCTCGTTGGGGCGAGCGGGAGTAAGCTTTTTACTTATGCTAGAGCAGGACAAGGAGCCGTCCCGGATTTTGATTATCGAGGATAATCCCGATGACTGCTTCTTCCTTACGCGTCAGTTGAATCGGGCTCGGCTGGACGACCATGTCACGGTAATTCCCGATGGCCAGCAGGCGCTCGATTTTCTTCTCGAAAACGCTTCGGTAACCAGCCCGCTGCAGTTTGTTTGCATCTTTCTCGATCTTCGGCTTCCGTCGCTCGACGGTATCCCGCTGTTGCGCAAGCTGCGCGTCATCCCTGCGCTGAGCGACATCCCAGTGATTGTCATGACATCTTCCAACGAGGAGCGTGACTTGGAGGAATGTCAGCGTCTGGCCGTGAAGGCCTACGTAACCAAGCCGGTGCGGCTCACTGATTTCATCAAGGCCGTTACGCATGTCTTTCCGGCCGCGGAAAATAGCGTCGCCTCCGCCACGTGATCACCGTGCCGGGGCAAACCGCCACCGAGGAAGCTGTCATGCCGACTACCTGGAGGGAGCAGGACCGCCTTGCCGCCCTGGCGGCGTACGACATCATCGATACGCCGCGGGAGAAGGATTTCGACGAGATTGCCAAGATCGCGTCGGTTGTCCTGAACATGCCCATTTCGCTCGTCACGTTTGTCGAGGCGAACCGCCAGTGGTTCAAAGCCGAGGTTGGCTTGAACGGCATGACCGAGACGTCGCGGGACGTGGCCCTGTGCAATCACGCGATTCTCCAGCGGGACGGAATGGTCGTTTACGACACCACGCAGGACCCACGCTTCCGAAACAATCCGCTGGTCACGGGCGATCCGCACCTGCGCTTCTATGCGGGAGCCACCTTGGAAACGCCGACCGGGCTGCCGCTGGGCACGCTCTGTGTACTCGACTATCGGCCGCGCGAATTTACTGACCAGCAGTTCTTCGTGCTGCAGACTCTGGCGCGGCAGGTCATGGCCCAGCTCGACCTGCGCCGGGCGCTGCGGGAGAAAAGCAAGAGCGAGGCGCGGCTCAGCCTCGCGCTGGATGCGTCCGGCGTCGTGGGCACATGGGATTGGGATGTGGAGGCCGACCTGGTTTATGCCGATCCCCGCTTTGTCGCGCTGTTCGGCGGCGAGGCCGCCTGGTCGCGCGACGGCAAGCCGCTGGCGGAGTATGCCAAGGCGATCCATCCAAGCGATCTGGCGCGGGTATCCGCGGCGATCAAGACGGCCTTGGCCACGGGCGATCCCTTCCTTGAAGAGTACCGGCTGGTGCAGCCGGACGGCTCGGTCCGCTGGGTGGATGCGCGTGGGCGGTGCCGCTTCAACGCCAAGGGCCAGGCGACCCACTTTCCGGGCGTGGCCGTCGACATTACCGATCGTAAGGCGAGCGAGCATGCCGCGCAAGAAGCGGCCGGCCGCTTCCATGTCATGGCCGAGACCATGGCGCAGAAGATCTACACCACGGATGCGGCGGGCGACGTGGATTACTACAATCAAGCCTGGTTCGATTTTACCGGCCTGCCGCTGGAAGAGCTGGCGGGCAGTGGCTGGCGCAAGGTCGTTCATCCGGAGGATGAACCGGAGGTCGTGCGGCGTTGGACGGAAGCCGTTACGCAGGGCCAGCCTTTCGAGACGGAATTGCGCCTGCGGCGGGGTGATGGCAGCCATCGCTGGCATCTCACGCGCGCC
>CAJCIA010000056.1 GCA_903970275.1 Betaproteobacteria bacterium | reverse complement strand
CCGAGCGAGAAGGAAACGTCGTACGCCTTCATGATTTCGCAGATCTCGTCGAAGCGCGTGTAGAGGAAATTTTCCTGGTGATGCGCCAGGCACCACTTCGCGAGGATCGAGCCGCCGCGGCTGACGATGCCGCACATGCGGGAGGCAGTCATCGGCACGTAGCGCAGCAGCACGCCCGCGTGGATGGTGAAGTAGTCCACGCCCTGCTCCGCCTGCTCGATCAGCGTGTCGCGGTACAGCTCCCACGTCAGCTCCTCCGCGCGCCCGCCGACTTTTTCGAGCGCCTGGTAAATCGGCACGGTGCCGATGGGCACGGGCGAGTTGCGCAGGATCCACTCGCGCGTCTCGTGGATGTTCTTGCCGGTGGAAAGATCCATCACCGTGTCGGCGCCCCAGCGGATGGCCCAGGTCATCTTCTCGACCTCCTCCTCAATGGAGGAAGCGACGGCCGAGTTGCCGATGTTCGCATTGATCTTCACGCGGAAGTTGCGCCCGATGATCATCGGCTCGCTTTCCGGGTGATTGACATTGGCCGGGATGATCGCTCTTCCGGCCGCTACCTCCTCGCGCACGAACTCCGGCGTGATGACCAACCGCTGGTGCACGCGCGCACCAAAAGCCTGCCCGGGATGCTGAAAGCCGAGCGAGGTGCGCGCCACGTTTTCCGCCGCGAGTTCGCGTCCCAGCGTTTCGCGCGTGGCGATGTACTCCATCTCCGGCGTAACGATGCCGCGCCGCGCGTAGTGCATTTGCGAGACGTTGCCGCCACTCGCAGCGCGCCGCGGATCACGCTTCAGTCCGGGAAAGGGTTCCAGCGCGCCCCGCGTCTCGCGGCGGCTGGCGTACTCGGCATGGCCGGCAGTGAGATAGCCGTTATCGCGGGGCTGCACCTCGCGGCCCGCATAACTCTCCGTGTCGCCGCGCTGCAGGATCCAGGGCAGCCGCAACGGCGCGAGGCCGGCGCGGATGTCGATCTTCACCGCCGGATCCGTGTACGGACCGGAAGTATCGTAGACGCGGAGCCGCGGGTTCTGCGTTATTTGGCCTGAGAAATCCTTCGTCGGCGCCTGCGCCACCTCGCGCATGGCCACAGACAGGCCGGAGGCCGGCGTCGTGACATGAACCTTGCTGGAATTCGGGAACGGCTTGGTCACACTGCGGAGAAACTTGCTCCGGGAAGGCTTGCGTGCTTTGACGATTGGCTCGGGCGAATTCAGGGGCTGGATCATGGTTCTCGATTTGGCAAGGTTACCGGCCGCGCCAGGGGAGGGTATTCGGCGGCGCGACGGTGCACCGCTTCTCCCTCCGCCGGCATGATCCGGATCAGGTTCATCGGGTCGTCCTGCATGAGCAAGACCTCTCAGCCCCCACGGGCTCCCCGTGCAGAAAGACTAAGGCGGCGCCGCACACGTGCAAGGGGGTTTTCACCCGAGCGTCCAAACCAGCCATCGGCTCACTTGCACGGTTGATTTCTGTGGGCAGGCGCGCAGCGTAGAAACATGTCCAACGACTCAGGTCCACGCGAGCAACTCAGCCAACTCAGCAAGGCCTTGCTCGCCCTCCACAAGACCCTGCTCGACTCCGAGCGTGTGGGCTATGAGGCGTCGTTCGGCAAGATCGAGTCGCCGGCCACGTTCTTCAAGCTGGTCATGGGCGATCCGTGGTTCGCCTGGCTGCGGGTGTTGTCGGAGTTCATCGTCATTCTCGACGAGCGCCTCGGGCAACGTAACCATCCCATCACGGCGGAGGACGTGAAGGATTTCGTCACGCGCACGCGCGAGTTGCTGACGCCCTACAACGACGGCCTCGGTTTTCCGCAGAATTACTACAACGCGATCCAGCGCGATCCGGATGTCGTTCTCGCCCACGCGGGCATGGTGAAATTGTTGAACTCGCTGCAGGAGGCCTAGAGGTGGCCAAGACGCTGAAGGAACTCGCGCCGAACGAGGTGCTGGCGCTCGCCATTCAATCCGAGGAGGAGGATGGTCGCATCTATGCCGATCTTGCGGAGCGCATCGGCAAGGAATATCCCGCCACGGCCGTGTCGCTGCGCGCCATGCGGGATGAGGAGAACGGTCACCGTCATCGGCTGATCGCGCTCTATCGCGAAAAGTTCGGCGAGCACATCCCGCTCATCCGTCGGCAGGACGTGCGCGGCTTCATCACGCGCAAGCCGCTTTGGCTGACGGCCAACCTGACCGTGTCGCTGATCCGTCGCGAGGTGGAGACGATGGAGCAGGAAGCACGCGATTTTTATGCTGCGGCGATCGCCCAGACGACCGACGCCGGCGTGCGCCAGTTGCTGGGAGATTTGGAAGCGGAGGAAAGCCGGCACTACGACTTGGCCGAGGAGATGGACGAGAAGGCAAGGGCTTCAGGCGCGCGCGCCCGGGAAGACGATTCGGAGAAGCGCCGCTTCGTGCTGCAGATCGTGCAGCCCGGCTTGGTCGGGTTGATGGATGGCTCCATCTCAACCCTGGCGCCGGTTTTTGCCGCCGCGTTTGCCACGAGTAAAAGCTGGGATGCCTTCATCGTGGGACTGGCTGCGTCCATTGGCGCGGGGGTGAGCATGGGATTTGCCGAGGCGCTCTCCGACGATGGCGTGCTTAGCGGTCGCGGCCGCCCCTGGGCGCGCGGCGCCATATGCGGTCTCATGACCACGGCGGGCGGCATTGGGCACACCCTTCCGTTCCTGATTGCCAATTTCCGCATGGCGATGGCGATTGCCATGGTGGTTGTCGCCGTCGAGCTGGCGGTCATCACGTGGATCCGGCACCGCTTCATGGACACGCCGGTGCTCTCGGCCACGTTTCAAGTGGTCGTCGGCGGCACGGTGGTCTTCATCCTGGGCATCCTCATCGGGCTGCTCGGCGGGCCGAGTGCTGCGGGTTAGTGGGTAGAGCAATTCAGGAGAGTCACTGAGTTGCCTTCGCGCGCGGTTGCTGACGATGTTGTCATCGACGGAGCCGCAGCAGCGACGGAATGCGGTTTGCCTTTATGCCGAGGAGGGAAAAGGCAGGGAGGCATTCCGGTTGCTTCGCTCCCTCCGGCGCTGGGGACAGCGCCGGCTACCACTGAGGTTTTGCGCGCGGGCGAAGCGTGAGGGTAAGAGTCGACAGAGCAACCAAGCCCACGACCGCAGCGGGCGTCCGCTCCCTACCGGTACAAAAACACCGAGCAGCTCTGACGCGGGATCGACATCTGGTAGGCGTAGCGCGGCAGGTCCTCGTTCTGATAATCAGTCCGCGAAAGTGGGGGGACGTTGGAGACGGGAACCTCGATGGCGTGCGAGCCGTTGCTGGCGCCGTGGCTGTAAAGGCCCGCGCTCATGCCATCGCCCTGCGTGAGAAACGCGATCGGATAGTTTCCATCGTTCGGCCGGGCGCCATCCTGCAGGAGCAGCGCATCGGGCGTCGCGGCCATGCCCGCCAGGAGGTAATTCGACTGGCGTTCCAGCGGCAGCAGCAGCGTGGTGAGCGCGTCCTTCCAGGAACCGTCCACCCAATAGGGATCGCGCGCAAAGTCGCCATCCAGGTTGAACTCCGCCCACAGCCACGTGTAGCTCGTTACCGCATCGGCAAAGCCGCCGTTTTGCGCCACCACCAGCGAGGTCTTTTCACCGGGGATATGTTCCACTTGGCAGATGAGCTCACCGCCGTCCTGCAGCTTCCAGCGCAGGTCCCAGTACACCTTCGGATCGATGATCCAGCTGCGGCCATGCTGCCGCACGAGGAGGGCAAGCGCCTGGGAAAACTGCCGCCATTCCGTCTCGTCCCAGCTCGGCGGCTGGACGATTTCCTTGATGCGCTGCAGGCGAACGCGCCACTCCCCCAGGATGCGGCGCATTTCGATCGGAGAGATCATGCAGCGAAAAAGTTAGGGGCGATAAGCTTCGTTCTTGGCTTCCAGCGTGCGCAGTCGCGATCGCAAGGCCGCGGTTTCCTGCGCGCGGATGGAGGTTTCGGCCGCGCGCGTAGCCCGCTCTTCATGCAGCGCCTGCGTCTGGGCGTCGAGGGTGGACTGCACCTTGGTCAGCAAGTCCTGCTGGCGCAACAGGAGCTCCTGCGAATGGCTGAGCTGCGCCTGGATTTGCTGCAGGCCGGCCTGCGTCGAAGCCAGCTTGTCGGACAGAGCTTGGTTGGCGGCGGAGTAGCGGGTGTCGAGCTCTGTCACCGTCGTGCTCTGCGCGTGCAGCTGCTTGTAGACGTCGTGCGCGCCATAGCCGGCCAGCAACGCGGCGAAAACAAAGAGTCCGATCAAGACGTAAACCGCGAGGGTGAGGATGCTGCCGATCGACTTCTGCTCGCGGGACTGGCGCTCAATGTTGCTGCGGTAATCGGAAACCCCATCCGTCCGAGACGCGGCCGATGGCCCGGCCACAGTGGTGGAAATGGCGCGGGACGGGCTCGAAGCCGCGGAAGCAGGACGCGCCGAGGAAGTCGCGTGGCTGGGGGAGGAAGGAGTGGAATGACTGGACACACTGGTGGGCGCGGCTGCGGAAGCGCGCGCGGCAGAGGCCGGCGCAGCGGACGCCGCGGCGCTGGAGCGCTGGGAGAACGAGGCGCTCGTCGCCGGGCGCGTCGGAGCAGGCTGGGCCGCCGCACTCGGGCGCTGCATGCCGGACGAACTGGTGGTGGCCGGCCGGGCGGCTTGAGGATGGGGCATTGACTTCATGGAATCTTCCTTTTTCGCGCTAGGGTTGCTGCTGTAATAAAGAACTCCGCTGGCGGGGGCAGGCTGCGTCCGTTCGGCGGTGCCGCTGGGCCGTGCATAAGCGGGGCCAGCCTGAGCCGTGTGGGTGGCCGCCGCGGGCTGGGCATAGACCGCTGGTTGCGGAACTTCCGCGGCAGGGCGCAAGGAGGTAGGTGCCAAGGTCGTTTCCGCGGCGGGCTTAACCTTCAGGTTACGCTTGCGCATCCGCGGATTTTCCTGCGGCGGGGCGTCAAATTCGAACTCGGTAGACCCGGTTTTCGCGACGG
>CAJCIA010000055.1 GCA_903970275.1 Betaproteobacteria bacterium | reverse complement strand
GCGGTTGACGCCATCGCGCTCCAGATAGCGCAGGTGGGCGTCCACCGCCTTCGCGCTGACGAACGACCGTCCGCGCGCCGCGCCGCGCTGCGGGTTGAGCTTCACGATCCGCGCCTTCACCGTCACGCGGCGGGCGCGGGTCCGCCCGCCGCTGGCGTCCCGGCTCCAGGCGCTCCGCCCCTTCAGCCCGGCGGCGGCCGTAGCGCCCCGGCCTCGCGCGTTGAACCGGCCGCTTCCCTTCCCGGCCGAACCCAGCCGATTGGGGTCGCCGCCAGCGCGGCGGATAGCCTGATGCACCTCGGCCAGGAACGTCTTCGGGCGCGGCCGGACGGCGCGCGTGGTGCGACCGCCAGCCCGGTCGCGGACCCGGCCGGGACGAATGCGGAAATGGTCTTCGTCGTTCGCCATGATGCGACGATTGGAAGATCAAACGGCCGACACAAGGTCGAAAATGACGGCATAGGGGTGTGGCGTAGAAATACTTGCTATAGCGTAGAAACGGCGAAACCGCGCACCACGCACGTTGCGGGCGCCACCCAAAATGCCATTGAAAACATTATGGAAATCGACTTCACCGACGCCGGCGCACCTTGCCCCTACGCTGGACAGCCGCCAAAAAACAATGTGCAGACAAACACTTAGGAACGAAGGTCCGGTAGCGAGGCAACTCGCTTTATCTTGCCCTCATCGGTTTTCTCTTCTCTCGGGCTGCTCTCGACTTCAAAACGCGCCCCTACATCCGAATCAGGTCGCCAATGACGCCATTGCTGAAAAGAGCCATTTTGTCCTATGTGGCGCAACCGAGATGCAGTAGGGTCGGGCCATGAAAACCATGTCGGCGCGCGAAGCGAAGAACGGCTTCGGGCTGATGATCGACACCGCGCGCGCCGAGCCGGTGCTGATCGAAAAGCACGGACGCGGCGTTGTGGTGGTCGTCTCGGTGGAAGAATATGAACGGCTTTCCGTGCTATCTGGACGCGCGGATAAGGGGGAAACGGGGACCAAAGGGGGCGTCGAAAGGTGGCCAATGAAGCATTCGCGCGCGTCAAGATAGACCAGCTTCCGACCGTGCAATGGGGTTTGCTTGGACCCGAACAGCTTGCGGGATCGCGCCGAACGCGGACGCTCGGCTTGGGGGCCGCCGTGCGGAAGTTCAACCAACTCGCTGTGCCTGGCTTGGGCGGGGTGTGGTTTGCCAAGCAAATTTTTCTGGCGACGCTCGGCGTCCGGATTGCCGATCGGCTGCGCCCTATCAGCGCCAACATAAAGGCAATTGAGATTGCCAACGCGGTAGAGGCGTTGGCGTGCTGGTGTGCATTTAGAAGCAACGGTTGGGCGCGTGACTCCCGGCTGCGCGGCAGCCAAAAGCTGGCCGGCACAGACGACTTGACTTTCTCGCGACTGCGCCAGCCACGGTTCTATGTCACCCAGCCCATGCGCATGGCGACCGTGGAAGCGCTCGTCGATCTTGGTTTTGTCGAGCCCGGAAGCCAGCGGTTCAACAGCTTCCGCTGCACACAAGCCGGCATGGATTTGATCGAAGCCGCTACGGCCGAATACAGGCCGTATAACGCCACCGTAGAGGACTATCTGCTCGGGCGCGCCAAGGACGGCACCGTCATCAAAGACACAGACAATCTGCGGAATGCCCTCTCGCCCTTGATCGTCCTGCCGGCTGATGCGCGGACGCTTGTTCGCGACAAACTCTGCGGAGGTGCCGGCCAGAATCCGGAGGCGGTCCGAAGGAAGAACGCCCTCGGCTGGGTTCGCTCTCTCGATGTGAATCGCCCTGCCGGGTGGGAAGCGCAGCCAGCGACACTTGATGCAAATCACTGGGACGATCTTCGGCTGGGCGCCCGATTCTTCGCAGCGCGAGACGCCGCCATCGACGTCTTGAACGCCATTGAGGCACAGATGGTGCCGCTGGCTGCGCCCAAACTCATAGCGGACGCCGCGTACAAGCTCTCCCCCGTCCAGGCGCAGCTTGGGGCGGTGCGCGAGGCGGCGCAGCGTTTTCTGGATGAAGACAAGGACCCGACCGAAGGGCGCATGGCGATGGCGTTCTGCCGCGAATGCACAGCGGTAGATTCCGCCGCCATTATCCGGAACCTCGTCAAGCGCGATGATCGTGTGTTGCGGCTGGTCGGCAACGACGTGCTGCCTGGCCCGGCTTTCTCGTTACAGCATCAGACGGAAGCGGCAGATGATGAAGGCGAGGGACCGGGCTCCGACAATGCGGGCCGCGTGCCGGTCCCCGCCAACATCTCCGGCCGCATCCGCAATCTTTATCTCCTCAATCTGGACCTTGAGGGGCAACTTGCAGAGTTCCTAAACCCACCGGCGGCCGAAGAAGCGGCATGAGTTTCGAGCCCGCCTCTCTCGCCCAGCTTTTTGACCCGCCGGAGCAGTATCAGGGGGTCTTCGGCTGGCTTTGCGGATACGCGGCTGATGCCGGCTTCCTGGAGGATGCCCTTGAGCGCTTCTCCGGCCTGACTCGGGCCCGACGTGCTCATCAGGGCCGGATTCTGTTGGCCGTGATGCTCGATCCCGGAAATCCACAAGTTACGCCGGTAGAAGCACCGGGCGCTCTGCATCTGCCCGTGAAAAGAACAAGGCTGCCCTTTGTACTCCTGCACGCCAAGGTCGCGGTCCTCGGCTTCCAGGGCGCCGACCGCTTCGTGCTGCGCATCATCGTGTCGACCGGCAATTGGACGCGCCAAACGCTTGAAGAAAGTCTCGACCTCGCCTGGCACCTCGATATCCTCGGTCAGGATACGGACAATAACGTCGCTCCTCGGGACCGTACCGATCTGGCCGCCGCCTGGGATTTCCTATCCTGGCTCCAGCAATCCTTCGATCTTCGCCCGCTTGAACGCACCGCAGGGAAAGACAACGAGTCTGCCGATGCTGCGGCCAAGTTTGCCGCATGGATTGGCCAGATTGCCAAACGCCACAAGGAATACCCTCCCCGCTTCTTCGACAGTCGGGAGCGCTCCCTATTTGAACAGCTTCCCGACCTCGTGCGGCATCACGGGGGCAATGTCAGGCGCAACTATCTTGCACTGGGGTCCGGCTTTTTCGAGGGCGAAGGGGCGAGTGACACCTTCGTCCCCGAGCAGATACTTGAGACTCTGAAAGAGAAATCGCTCGTCACTACGAGCTGCGAAAAGGACATCTTCGTCAACCCGCTCGCCTGTCAGGCGGTCGCCGCGCGACAGTGCTGGATCGAAAAAAAGGGCTGGACGATACGCGCTGCCTGCATGCCCGCCTACTTTGGCGCCTTCCCGCGCTCTCTTCACGCCAAATTCATCTTCAGTGCCAATTGGAGCGAAAAGTCCAACAAATGCAGCAGCCCGTGGGTCTATCTCGGCTCCGGCAACCTGACCAAACCCGGCTTCATGAATAAGGCAGGTTCGGTAGGAAACCTCGAAGCCGGTGTCGTCTTCGCCCCTGAAGCCCTGAGGTGGTCCGTAGAGGGCAAAAAGGACGAGGGAGCCGATGTCGTCACCAACCTGCTTCCCATTCACTGGGACGACGCCGAGAAGACACCCTTACCGACGCTACAGGCAGGGCAAGACATGCCGGAGCGCGATGCCGCCTTCGTTGCAGCGCCCGTTGCTCTGTTTCTCTGGAGCGAGTGTCCCGAAGGTGTGAGCCTCACCACGCAAGGGGAGGTGCTGGAGGCGTTTGAGTTGCTCGATCCCGACGGGCGCCCGTGCGAGCGTCTTGCGAATGGCAGCTTCGCCTGGCCGGGAAAGCGTCCGCGGCAGGTGACCGTGGCGTGGTCGGTCGAAGGGAATGCGCGAACGGCCAGTGTGCCGGTCATCGACCGCTATGGCCGTTATTGCGCCGCCGATCTGCCCGCGCTCGATTTGGAAGAAGCATGGATCCAGCTCGCCAATTTCCCGATGCCGCCGGAGGATGAGGAACTGGCGGGCAGTGACGCGATGGATGCCATCGACGCAGTCGTCGCCGACGGGATTGCCCTGGCAACACCGCCTTCCGCCTACCCGGTTCGCCGGATGATGATCCTGGTCGAGGATATTGCAGCCAAGCAGATCGCCATCGCAGAACCGGACTGGGCGATGTGGTGCAACCGCCTCGAACAGGTTCTGACGCAGGCGAAGGACAGCGAGGTTGTAAGGGCGTTCCAGTCGATCACGCTTAATCCGCTACACCCCTTGTTTGCACCAGCCTTCCGGCCAGCCTTTGCCGCGACCGCGCAGACGCAACAAGGCGCCCGCTACGAGGCTGCGCTCAATGCGGCTATCGCGGCCTGGCAGCTTGAGAACTGCGCGAAGCTGGGGGAACTGCGTTGAAGCAGAACTTTCGGGGATGGACGGAAGTTGCGCGCCACCTCCAGGACATGGCGAGTCCTTTGTCTGCGTTCGCGCGGCTGCTCAATGACGGGCAACGCGCAAGCCTTCTGGCAATCGGCGACCGCATCGGCAGCAATGGCGTGATTGTCGCCGACGAGGTCGGCATGGGGAAGACGCGCATTGCGGTCTTTGTGGCCACGGCAGTCGTGCAAAGCGGCGGCCGATCAGCGGTCGTCATCCCGCCCGGCCTGAGCTTCCAGTGGAGAAAGGAATTCCGCGACTGCGGGACAGATGTCCTGCCGGTGGTTCGCAGCTTGCACGGCTATTTTGAAGGCTGGAACAACGAGGAACCTACCTCGCCCCCGTGGTTCCAGCAATCTATCGTCATGATTTCCCATCTATTTTCTAACTGGCGGTTCGGACAGAACCCGCAGACTTGGCGATGGTGCCTGCTCCCGGAGGTCTACGCAGCAACCCGTCAATTGACAGAAGGGCGTGTGCCCCGCGGCTACCGCGATGCCTATTGTCGTGACGCCTATCTGCAACGTGTCGTGGCCGCAGCAAATTCAATCGCGAAGGCCGTGCCTTCGAAAGCAAGCAATCCCGCGCGCTGCCTGCTCTCACGCCTTCTCTCGGAGGTGAACTGGCCCGCACCGCTCAACGCGGAAAACTACGGCAGCCGTCAGCCACTTCGCGTTTGGTTTGAGAAGGTCGTTGGGCTTGGTCTTGGAGCCTTCGACCTCATCATCGTGGACGAGGCGCACAAAAATCGGTCGGAGGACGGCGGTCTGTCTACCGTCGTCGAAAACGTCGTCCTTGCAGGTGGTGATAGCCGCCGCCTCGCGCTGACGGCCACGCCCATCGAACTCGATGTCGGGCAGTGGGAATCGACGCTCAAACGTATTGCCACGACCACGGAACAACGCGAGCCGGTCGTTAAGGCGACAGAGCGCTATGCGCAGGCGATCCGTCGCCTCCGACTGGGCTGGAGATCAAGTAATGCGGTACGGGACGAATATCGAGAGGCCGCCGCGCAGTTCCGTAACGCGCTCCGGCCTTATCTTTTGCGACGCGACAAGCGCGAAGACGAAGATGTGCTTAAATTCAAAGAGGCAAGTGGGCTATCCGAATACGACTATCGGCATCTGCAGGAAGTTGCAGTTGAGTTCAATGACCTAAGTTCGGCCTGGCGCCAGGCGGTTTGTGCGGCGGAGGCGCTATCGGTTGTCCGGGAACCTATGATGGATAGCCAGACGAAGCGATTGCGCCTGACTATTGGCAACGGTCATGGCCTTGCCAGTGTCATCGACCAAGCATTTTACGACAAGATGGAGGACAAAAGGCAGGTCGAGGAAGACCGGACTCGGGCCGAGGACGAGGTGGGAACGTCTGGTCCTGATCTGGTTGCCGAGCCACCGGCAGCCAATCGGTCCGCGTTGTGGGCGTCCGTCCTGCGAAACGCGCTCGGAAACGATCCGGACATCCTGTTCGATCATCCGGCAATCCTAGCGGCCGTCCGAACCATCGAAGAAGAAACCGAGCGGGGCGAAAAGGTGCTGGTCTTTGGACGCTTCACTCGCCCGATGCGCGCCTTGGTGAGTCTGCTCAATGCGCGGCAGATGCTCAAGGCCGTCGAGCAAGCGAGCCCTTGGCCGCAAGCCAAGGTGCATGAAGACGAGTGGCCGGCCGTGCGCGCCGCGCACCGCCAGTTATCGTCGAAGGTGGACTTGATCCGGCTCGACGACCTCCTAGCCCAGCGCTATCGCTGGGAAAGCGACCAGCGTGCGAGACAGCGAGAAGAGCTTCTCATGCGTCTGCGCGCAGGGCTTGCTCATGACGAAGCCAACGGCAAATGCTTCGCCATTCTCGACGCCATCGGACGCCAGACGGCGCCCGTGACCGGCGATGACGAAGAAGACGAGCGCCATGTGGCTCTACTGGCCCGGGCTATCGCCGCAAATACCGACCGTCCGGATGCAACCGATGCCGACCTGGCAAACGCATTCCGAGCGTTGGTAGAAGCGGCCGGGGACCGCGACAGCAGCGAGGAACGGGGAGAGGAATTCGACGAGGAACAAGCGGCAAGGGCCTGGAACATCCTCGAAGAGCATTTGCGGGAAGGATACACAAGCCAGCAAGGCGGATTCGCCCGGCTGATGTACGGCGAGACCAAACCGCAGACGCGCCGCATGATCCAACTCGCCTTCAACCGGCCGAACAGCTTTCCGCGCGTGCTCGTGGCGCAGTCGCTTGTGGGGCGCGAAGGTCTCAATCTTCACGAGAGCTGCCGGATCGTCGTCCTGCTGCATCCCGAGTGGAATCCGGGCGTGGTCGAGCAGCAGATCGGTCGTGTCGATCGCGTGAATTCCCGGTGGGCGAAGGTGCTGCGGCAGGCGATTGATGGTGGGGGAAAGGGATCTGATCTCCCCCGCATCGAAATCCGTCCGATCATCTTCAAAGGGACCTACGACGAGCACAATTGGAACGTCCTTCAGGAGCGTTGGGATGATCTGCGCGCCCAACTGCATGGAGAAGCGGTCCCTGCACGCCTGCGGGCGAGCGAGGACAAGGAAGGGCGCGCGATCCTCGACGAAATCGCAGCGGCCAGGCCGAATTTCTCGCCCCGGAAAATTTGATGGGAGGCCCCTGCATCAGCGAATGCGGCGAGGCACGTCATAGGGTTATAGCGTAAACGTAGTTCTCATCTTCGCCAGCGACGGTGCGCCAAACCTCGACCATTGCGAAAAACGGACGAGCATCGCGTCAGAAGCCTGGATGACGACCAGCCGTTTCGCGATACCGATTCTCCATTGATCCGACGCGGCACCAATGGCGCGGCACAGCGCCTACCATCGCCAGTCTGAAACGCGCGTGCGGCAGAAGCGGCGCAATATGGCCCCACGGCCGACAAACTCCGACATCGCATACGGTATTCGGCGGATGGATACCGAGTGGACGCTGCTGCTGCCGAACCTGACATACGGGGCACAACGCAGTGCTCCTATGCGGCGATCATTGCTCGACCGATCCGCGCGTTGAGAAGCTGCGTGAGATGCACTCGAAGTTCACGACATTCCCATAGAAGTTTTCGGGCCAATCCCCTGCCGCTCGGCGTCTTCGAGGAGCTCAGCGCACACCGCGTCCGGGTGGCGGTGGCTGAACATATGCTCCAGTGAGTTGCGCCACATTAGCAAGTTCTGCGGAGCCGCTGTGCCCTTGAGCGGATAATAACGGTTGGCCGACTCGTGATGCAGATGATCCATGCACAGAACCCGGGTCGGACTGATCGG
>CAJCIA010000054.1 GCA_903970275.1 Betaproteobacteria bacterium | reverse complement strand
TCTCAAGCCCGCCCAGATTTCCGGCGGCATGAAAAAGCGGGTCGGCATGGCTCGCGCGCTGGCGCTCGATCCCGACCTTCTCTTTTGCGACGAGCCGACCGCCGGCCTCGATCCGGTCATGACCGCGGTGATCGACACCCTCACCGTCGATCTCACCCGCAAGCTCGGTATCTCCGCCGTGGTCGTCACCCATGACATGACCAGCGCCTTCCGCATCGGCACGCAGATGATCATGCTTTCGGAAGGCCGCATCATCGCGCAGGGCACGCCTGCGGAAATCCGCGCCAATCCCGACCCCGTCCTGAAGCAGTTCATCAACGGCGAGCCCGACGGGCCGATCCCGCTCAAGCTCTCGAAGGACGACTACCTAAAACGCCTGCTGCAGACCACCTGAGGACCCCGAATGAAAGACTCCCGCATCAACGCCTTCATCGCCGGCATCGCGCTGGTAGCCGCCGTGCTCATGTGCGCAGCCCTCAGCTACGCCATCGGCAAGTGGTCCTTCGGCAATACCGGCCATGTCTACGTGGTCAAATTTCCCAACGCCACCGGCATCACACCGAACGCCGAGGTGAAGTACGCCGGCGCACCCTGTGGCCGCGTCTCCGCTCTGCGCCTGATCGCGCACAAGGATCAGGACCTCGATCCCAAGACCGGACTCTACAACTGCGTCGAGGTGGTGATCGACGTGAACAAGGACGTGGAGGTCGACCAGAACGTGGAGGCAACGATCAAGCAGGACGGTTTTGGCATCGCGCCCAAGTACATCCTGCTCACGCCCGGGCCCGATCACAACGCGCCCGACCTGGCGGATAATTCCACCGTGCAGGGCTCCATGCCGTTCGATCTTTCGGACCTGCTCCAACCCGCCGGCGACGCGCTCACCCAGGCCAAGCAACTCGTCAGCCAGCTCCAGCCCGCCATGGCCAAGCTCGGGCCCATTATGGATCGCGCCGAGAAGCTTACCGACCAACTCCAGCCCGTGATCAACCACGCCGACAAGCTATTAACCGACGGCGACAGCGTCATCGCGACGGTCAACACGCCAGACGGCCGCCAGCGCCTGCACGACATCATCGCCAGCCTGGCCGTGTCCACGGAAAACCTGAAGGTCGTGAGCTACAACGCGAAGGCGCTCACCGCCACGCTGGCGCAAAAGCCCTGGCGCGTGTTCTGGGGCGGCACGACCACTGCGCCCGTACCTGAGGATCAAGCGCTCAAGTCAGAGAATCTCGTACGCCCCAAGCATGATGTCCGCGTGGCCCCCAGCGACTCGACGAATGCGCCAGTTGCGGTCCAGCGGGGCTAGCCTAGCACCGCTAACTCAGCTGCCTTCTGTAGCGGCGGTCTATGACCGCCGAGATGAAACGAACAATCTCCGCATCGTCGGTAGCCGTCGACCTCGGGCGACGCACTCCAGGAGAAGCGCATCCTTATCTCGTTCCTGCGCTCAGATCGACTACCGGCCATTCGCCGAGTAAAATGGTCTTGCCTCGTTGGAGGTCCACGCACGTCAATTCGTCGGCGTAAACTCCCGCAACCTTCCGCTAAACAGCATCTTCACCCACTCCCACCTTTTGTTCAGCGGCAGGCGCGGGGGGAAGAGTGGCTGGAAATCGGTCAGGTCCTGCTCGCGGGCCGATTGGTGGACTTTGGCGTAAGTCTCGTTCACCTCATGGGCGATGCGGCCCTCGTAGCATTCGATGCCGGGGAACGGTTCGCCGATCTCGATGAGCGCGTTGGGCCGGTCCTCGCGGAAGAACTCATAGTGCATGGCCATCGGCACGAGCATCGCCTGGGGCGAACTCTTCGCGAGGTACTCGGTGCCCGGCTTGACGTCGATCAGCTCATTGCGCCGACAGATGCGGCCTTGCGGAAAAATGACGATCGCCGTCTCGTTGATCTGCAGCAGCCGCTGGGCGTAACGCAGCGCCGCCGCCGAGCGGATGGGGCTGCTCAGGTCCACGGAAAAGGCGCCCAGCCAGGCGAAGAAGCGGTAATGCTTCATCTGTTTTTCCTCCATCATCAGGTAGCCGGCCTTGTGCCGCATCTCGCGCGTGAGCAGGTACATGATCACGCCGTCCCACCAGTTCGTGTGATTGCAGAAGATGATCACCGGCCGGTCCGCTGGCAGCCGGCGCAGCGTGTCCAGCCCCCGCGCCGCGATGGTGTGGAACGCCCGGCGCGTCACCCGCTTGAAATAGGCGTAGAGAATCGCGTCGAAGATGTCGTTCTTGTTCGCGGCGATCATGGACTGGGTATCCTAACGTGACCGGATGGGATTTCCATCACGAAGACTCGCCCCGGCGGCGCCTACGCCCACCAATTCAGTGCAGACAGCCAGACCTTGCGAGGCAGAGAAACGCGGCGCCGTTCCCCGAAGACCCGGTAGTCGTTCCGCTCGATCTCCCGCAGGATCTCGCCGTAGATGACGCTCATCAGCCGCACCGTGCGCTGCGATCCGTCCCGCGGCAGCAGCCGGATGCCCACTTCCGCCTGCGAGTAGTAAGCCCGCGCGCGGCCGACCTGGAACCGCATCATGTCGCAAAAGGGTTCAGTGCGCCGTCGCTGCGCGATGTCCTCCTCGCTCAGTCCAAATTTCTGCAGCTCCATGCGGGGAAGGTAAAGCCGGTCGCGCTGCCAATCCTCATCGATGTCGCGCAGGATGTTGGTTAGCTGCATCGCGGTGCCGAGATCGCGCGCCGGCGTCAGAAGTTCCGGCGACGGCTCCGCCAGCACATGAACCATGATCAGCCCGACCACCCCGGCGACCAGGTAGCAGTACCGGTCGAGTTCCTCCCAGTTTTCCACCCGCACCGCGTGCTGGTCGAGTTCCACCCCATCGATCAACTCCTCGAAAAGCGTGCGCGGTATCGCCCTGCGCTGGGCGGTTTCCCGAAAGGCGGGCAGCCACGGGTAAATCTCGTCCGTGAAGGCACTGCCATTAGTGTAAGCCGTAGCCAAAAGGTTCCTTAATTCTATCACCCCGGCGGCACGATCCACCTCGTCCGGAGCAAGATCAATCCGGTCGTCCACGTGGCGGCAAAAGGCGTAGACGGCATACGCATCGAGCCGCTTTTGCAGGGGCAGCGTATGGGAGGCGAAGAAAAAAGTCTTCGCATGCCGGGCCGTCATCGCGCGACAGGCTTCGCGCGACACCGCCAGGTCAGGAGTGCCGGTCATCAATCGGCGCCGCTATGCTGCGTCTGCTTCCAGATTCGGGAAATGAGTTCGCGAAAGCCCGCCTGTTGGTCCGGCGTCAGCGCGGAATCGGCCACCTCGGCCTCGGCGGAGCGGAACAATTTGTTCATGCTTGTGGTGAGGAGCCCAACCGCCCCGGACTTGTCGATCAACTGCTCGATCTTGCTCACCGAGGTATCGTTGGAGGTGCGCGTGCTCAGGCAAAGCTGGAGGAAACTGCGGTCCAGATCGTCGAGGTGATCGAAAGCCGAGCGCAGCAGCAGGGTCTTCTTGCCCTCCAGGAGGTCGGTCTGCCGGAGCCGGTTCACGCCCTTGAATTTCTGGTACTCGATCAGGTCGTTCTGGATCTGAAAGGCGAGCCCCACCGGCTCGATCAAGCGCGAGAGCTCCGCCAGCACGTCGCCGCTTGCACCGGCCAAAAGCGCGCCCAGTACCAGCGGCGCCTCGAAAGTGTAGCGCGTGGTCTTGAGCGTATACATGCGTGAGATGTCTTCCTCGGCTACCCGGGCGATGTCCCGCGTGCCGAGCAGGATGTCGTACACTTCGCCCGCGCCGGTGTCGGTGATGTAGCGCAGGAAATGGCCGAGCGCCGCGTCGCGTCGTTCAATCGGGAAGTCCGCCGTCCGCAGCGTTTCGAGCGCGAGCGCAAAGAGCATGTCGCCGATCACGACGGCGACATTCTCGCCCGTGCGCGCCGCGCCTTCCATCCGGCCGAGCCGTTCCTCGACCAGCTTGTGCAGGGTGGAGAGGCCGCGCCGGCGCTCCGATCGATCGATCACGTCGTCGTGCACCAGGATGAAGGCGTGCAGGAGCTCCAGCGAGAGCGCAGCGCGCAACAGCGCCGTGTCCTCCAGCGCGCGATCTCCGCCGAAGACGCGATAGGCCCCGAGCATGAGCAGCGGCCGGATGCGCTTACCACGTCTGCCGACAAACTCCGTCATGTCGAGATAGAGCGGCTCGAAAAGATCGCCGTAGGCGTAGCGCTCCGCCTCCTCGTGGAAAAAACGCGCCAGATAGGCCTCGAACAACGCGGGAGCCTGCTGGAGCTCGGTGCCGAACGCGGTCGTTGCCATGATCTCAGGGTAATCGAAAAGCCTAGCTGCCGCAATCGGCGAAAGACCGCCGCCTAGGGCAGCGGCAGCTCGATCGCATGCCCACCGCGAGCGCTGCGATTGAGCGCCTCGGTGAACTCCATGTATTTCACGCCCGTCTCGAAGCTCGGCTCGGGGTAGCCGCCCTGCCGCACTGCCTCGACGAAGTCGCGTTCCACCGTCCAGCTCCGTTCGAGCTCCGGTGGAATCGCCAACTCCTGCAGCGCGGTGTCGCCGCGTCGTGCACCGAAGATCTTGTCCTGGGTGAAATTGTAGACCAGCGTCCCGTCACGGCCATAGATGGTCAGCGTTTCGTCGGGCGCGAACTGCGCCACCCCGCTCCACTCGAGCGAACCAGCCAGCCCGCCTGCCCACTGGCCGAAAACCTGCACCAGGTCGGGCACGTGGACGACGTAGTTTTGCCGCTTTGGCACCGAGACCTTCATCTGCGCATGCAGCCGGCGCGGCGAGCCAAGCCAGCGCTCGAGCACCTCGGCGTAGATGCCGACGGAAAGGATGTTGTGCCCGCTCAGCTCCGTCCGTTGGCGCCAGTGCGCCGGGGCGAGCGGGTCGGAAAACTGGCCAGAGAGTGCCTGCAGCCGGAAGTGCCAGGGCTCGCCCGCATAGCCATCGCGGAGCAGCTTTTGGAAGAAGAGATCGCCCCGCATGCCGTGCGGTGCCGGGCAGAGCATCGTCACCTGCTGCGGCCGCGCCTGCGCCGTTGCCAGCATCTCGCGCGCCTCGGCCAGGTTCATCGCCATGCGCGCCTGGCAGAAAACGTGTTTGCCCGATTCCAGTGCCGAGATGGTGAGTGGTGCGTGCAGCACCGGCGGTGTGCCGATCCAGATGATGTCGAGGTCTGTACGCTCGATCATCTCAGCCCACTCGTCCACCACCTGGGGGATATGAAATTCGGCTGCAACCTGCCGCGCCGTTTCCTCATGCGAGTTGCAGACGGCGACGACTTCCACCTGCGGCAGCGCCTGCAGTGCCGGCAAATGCTTTTGCCGCACGATGCCTCCTGCGCCGATGATCCCGATCCGCAGCTTGTGCGCGCCTTTCATGCGGCCACCTTGGCGAATTCCGCTCGGCAGGCGCGCTGATGTTCCACCACGCGCGTCACGCGCGCGGCGATTTCATCGAGATCGTCGTCCCCGATGTCCGCACCGACGGAAAAGCGGACAGTTGCACCGTCAGACGCATCGAGCCCCATGACAGCGAGCACATGCGACGGCTGCACGGAGCCGACCAGGCAGGCCGAACCGCTGGAGACAGCCAGCCCGGCGAGATCGAGCGCCATGAGCACCTCTTCCGGATCAAGCCCCTCGAAGGTGACGTTGAGCGTATTGGCCAGCCGTTCGGTCCGGTGTCCGTTGCGGCGCACTCCGCCAAGTTTCTCCAGCCGGGACCAGAACGCCTCGATCCAGCGCGACTGGCGCGCCACCTCGCCCGGCTCTGGCGTACCATGACGCCGCACCGCTTCGGCCAAGCCGGCAATGGCGACGGTATTTTCCGTGCCCGCGCGACGCTCGTTTTCGTGCGCGCCGCCGCTGAGCAGCGGAAGGAGCGGGACACCGGTCTTCAGCCAAAGAATGCCTGCGCCGAGCGGCCCGTGAAATTTATGTGCGGTCATGCTCAACGCGGTTACCTGCCAGCCGGCGAGATCAAGCGCCTCCTTGCCCGCGCTCTGGACGGCGTCGCTGTGGAAGAGCACGCCGCGCCGGGCGCAGATCGCGCCGAGTTCCCACATGGGCTGCCGGACGCCCGTCTCGTTGTTCGCGCTCATGATCGAGACGAGGACCGTGTCCGACCGAATGGTGCGCTCGAGTTCGACGGGATCGACCTGGCCGTGGCGATCAACGGGCAGGTAGGTCACGGCAAATCCATCGCGCTCCTCCAGCGCGCGGAACGCGTGGAGCACGGCATGATGTTCCGTGGCCACGGTGACGAGATGCCGTCCCCGCGCGCGATGCGCCCGGGCCAGACCGAGCACGGCTAGATTGCAGCTCTCCGTGCCGCCGCCGGTGAAGATGATTTCAGATGGCTTCGCGTCCAGCCAGGCCGCGATTGTGTCCCGCGCAGAATCGATTTCCCCGCGCGCCCGCCGGCCTTCCGCATGCAGGCTGGAGGGGTTGCCGAGCGGCTGATTTGCCAATTCCGCCATCAGCGCGGCCACGGCCGGATCGATCCGCGTGGTGGCGTTTTCGTCGAGGTAGAACCGCTTCATGGCTAGATGATCCAGTCGCCCGCCAGTCGCTGGCGCGGATGAATGCTGACCTGCTGCGTCTCAAAGAAAACCACGGAATCCGGAGGCACGGAGCGCGTCAGCCACACATTGCCGCCGATGATCGTGCGATCGCCAATTGTCGTGTCACCACCGACAATCGTGGCGTTGGCGTAGATCGTCACGTCATCGCCCACCGTGGGGTGGCGCTTGCCCGAGTCGACCAAGCCCTGTTCGTTGCGCTCGACGTGCTTGGCCAGGCTACGCGCGACCAGCCCGACACCCTGATAAAGGCGCACGCGGTTGCCAATCCGCGTGGTGCCTCCGATGACCACGCCCGTGCCATGATCGACAAAGAAGTGCGAGCCGATTTCCGCGCCGGGATGAATGTCGATGCCCGTGCGGCTGTGCGCCCATTCCGTCATCATGCGCGGCAGATAGCCCACGCCCATGCCGTGCAGCACATGGGCCAGGCGATAGACCGCCACGGCTTCGACGCCGGGATAAGCGAGCACCACTTCCTCATGATCAAGCGCCGCGGGATCGCCCTGAAATGCGGCGTCAACGTCGGTCTGGATGGTGCACCGCAGGTCGGGCAACTGGCGGAGAAAACTAAGGGTGAGAGACAGCGCGGTCTCGCCCGCGACAGGCCGCGATTCCAGGCTCTTGGCCATCTCGCGCTCGAGCCGCACCTGCAGATCGCCCACGAGCGACAGCGTTTCCTTTTTTAGGTTGCGAGCGTTCAGCTCGCCATCGGCGATGAAACCGGGAAAGACCAGATGGAGCAGGTCCTGGGTCAGCGCCGCCACCGCATTCTTCGAGGGCAGGCTCGCACCCGTCAGGTGCTTGATGCCGCCGCATTCCGCGTACGACACGAGCAACTGCTCGACAAGATCATCGATCGGGTGGTCCATCCGCCGCCAAGGCTAACGGAAAAGCTTCCCGGGCGCAAACTGCGTGGGAGGGATGCGGTTCAGGCCTTCGCGCGGCCTCCCGCCAACTTCTCACTTCTAACTTCCAGTTTCTTCCTTCAGGCTGATCCTTCCATGATCAACTCGGCCTACACGCCTCCGCTCGACCTCGTGCGCCGGCCGCGCCGCAACCGGCAGAACGCCGCCATCCGCGCCCTGGTCCGCGAAGCCCGGGTACATGCCGACGACCTGATCCAGCCGCTTTTCGTGAAAGACGGCGCGGGCGTGGCCGAGCCCATTACAAGCCTGCTGGGCCAGAGCCGGCTTCCGGTCAAGGCGCTCGTGGCGGAGGTTGAGGCGCTGGCCAAATTGGGGATTCGAGCCGTCGCGGTGTTCCCGCAAATCGAGCCGTCGCTCAAGGACGCGCGCGGCACCTACGCTCTTAACACCAAGAACTGGTTCTTCAGCGCGATCAAGAAACTCAAGGCCGCCGTGCCGGACGTGCTCATCATCGCGGACGTCGCGCTCGATCCCTACACCGATCACGGCCATGACGGCGTGCTCGATGCCTCCGGCGATGTGGCCAACGACGAAACCGTTTCCATCCTGACCCATTACGCCGCCGCGCTGGCGGAAGCGGGTGCCGACATCGTTGCGCCCTCGGACATGATGGATGGCCGCATCGGCGCGATTCGCGACGAGCTTGATCGCGAGGGGCTGACGCACACGTCCATCATGGCCTACGCGGCCAAGTTCGCATCGGCCTACTACGGTCCCTTTCGCGATGCGGTGGGCAGCAAGGCGAAGGCGCCGCTCGACAAGAGCACGTATCAACTTGATCCGGCCAACCTGCGCGAGGCGCTGCTCGAGGCGCGCCTCGACGAGGATCAGGGCGCCGACATCCTCATGGTCAAGCCGGCCGGTCTTTACCTGGACGTGATCGCCTCCCTGCGTGGTGGAACGGCCCTGCCCGTCGCAGCCTATCAGGTCTCCGGCGAATACGCGCAAATCCACGCCGCCGCGGCCGCCGGCTGGCTCGATCTGGCGCGCGCTCGTGATGAATCCCTCCTGGCGATCAAGCGCGCGGGCGCGGACATGATTCTGACCTATTTTGCGCGGGCGGTGGCGGAGAAGCTTCGTTCGGCTTGAGCGCGCGATTTTCTATTGAGGTTCGAGAGATCGGAAACAGCGTGCGCCACGCCGGGATTACCGCTAGCGTCGCCTTTTAATGAGCCACGCCTGGACGCGCAAGGACCTGCTGACCATCCGGGAACTCGAGCGGGCCGACCTGGAGCTCATCCTCGAAACCGCGCGCGACTTCAAGCAGCGACCCGCCGCGGCCGAGGCGCGTCCCCTCGCCGGCCGCACGGTGGTCAACCTTTTCGTCGAGCCGAGCACTCGGACGCGGACGTCCTTTGAACTTGCCGCCCGCCGGTTGGGAGCGGACGTGATCTCCATCGACAGCGAATCGAGCTCGTTCCGCAAGGGCGAGACGCTCAAGGATACCGGCCAGGTGCTGGAGGCGATGCACGCCGATTTTGTCATCCTGCGCCATTCCGCCGCGGGCGCGCCGCAGTTCCTCGCCGAGCGGTTGCGCGCCCACCTCCTCAATGCCGGCGATGGCGCGCACGAGCATCCCACCCAGGCGCTGTTCGACACTTTCACCATGCGCGAGCGTTTCGGTCCCGACCGCGCGTGGGAATCGCTGCATGTCGTGATCTGCGGCGACATCCTCTTCAGCCGCGTGGCGCGTTCCAACGTCTGGGCGCTGCGCAAACTCGGCGCACGCGTCACGCTGGTCGGGCCGGCGACGCTGGTGCCCGACGTCTTTCGCGAACTTGGAGTCGAGATCTCGCACGACTTCGATGCCGTCCTGCCCGGCGCCGACGTCATCATGCTCCTGCGCATCCAGCACGAGCGGCAGCGGCGCAGCTTCTTTCCCTCCGTGGGCGAGTACGTCTCGCTTTTCGGCCTCGACCAGCGCCGCTTCGAACGCTGCAAGCCCGACGTGCTCATCATGCATCCCGGACCGATCAACCGCGGCGTGGAAATCGCCAGCGAAGTGGCCGACGGCCCCAACTCCACCGTCCTTGACCAGGTTGAAAACGGGCTCGTGATCCGCATGGCGGCCCTGAAGCTCTTGGATGGTATTGCCTAATTTCTCAGCGCTTCGTTCCCCAACCCGCTGACAACTGAGCCTCACTGAATTATATTTGTTTCCATGAGCTTCAACGACCTGCTTGAAAATCTTGCGACGTTAACCGCCGATCAACGAGAGCTGGTCCTTCAACGTGTCCTGGAGCTCGACGAATTAAGCCTTACTCCAGAACAGGAAATACTCATTCAGGAACGCCGGGAGCAGTATCGCGAGAGTCCAGATTCCTTCCTCACCATTGAGGAACTGGAGCAGCGCCTTAAGACGTCCGGCCCGTGAGTTTGCGACTCATCCTTCCAGCGCAGGCAGAAGACGAAATCAAGGCTGCGGCGGCCTGGTACGAATCAAGGGCGCCCTCACTAGGCGCACGGTTTCAACGCGAGGTGCTTCGTGTTCTCCGCAGCATCGAGGCGAACCCGTTTCTAAGCTCCCGGCGGGATGTGAAAAGAGACCTGAGGTGGCGCCATGTCCGGCCTTTTTCCTACCGCGTAGTCTATGAAATCGATGAGGCAAGGCAGCGCATTGTCGTTTTAACCATCCAGCACACTGCCCGTGACGAGCAGGGTTCGCACCGTCCCTCAAGCGGGGACAATTTCTAAGACGGCAGCGGGAACCGCGCGGTGATCTCCCGCACGCGGTCGCGGATGGCCGCGATCCGACCGGTTTCCGCACGATGGTCGATTGCTTCCTCGATGAGGTTGGCGATGTCGAACATCTCGTCCTCCTTCATGCCGCGCGTGGTCACGGCGGGCGTGCCGAGCCGGATGCCGCCGGCCTTGAAGGGGCTCTGGGTGTCGTACGGAATCGCGTTCTTGTTCACGGTGATCCCGGCCTGGTCAAGGAGTTCCTGGACTTCCTTGCCCGTGACTTTCTTCGGCTGCAGGTCCACTAGCATCAGATGATTCTCCGTGGTGCCGGAAACGATGCGGAAACCGTTTTTCTTCATCCCCTCGCTCAGCGCCTTCGCGTTGTTCACCACCTGCTGTTGGTACACCTTGAACTCGGGCTTGAGCGCTTCGCCCAGCGCCACGGCCTTGGCCGCGATCACGTGCATCAGCGGTCCGCCCTGCACGCCGGGGAACACCTGGGAGTCGATTTCCTTCGCGTACTTCTCGGTGGTGAGGATGAGCCCGCCGCGCGGACCGCGCAGGGTCTTGTGCGTCGTC
>CAJCIA010000053.1 GCA_903970275.1 Betaproteobacteria bacterium | reverse complement strand
GCCGCGACCATGAAAAAGAGCAGCAGGACAAAGAGGATGTCCAGCATGGGCGCGATCTGCAGCCCAAAATCGCCATCGCTTCCGCCTCCGCCCGCCATATCAGGTCCCTCCCGCCGGCGCCGCCGGAGCGGCGGCCGCCTTTTTGGTGCCGCCGGTAATGACGGCAAAACTCACCTTGCTGATGCCGGCGCTGCCGCATGAGCCCATGACATCCGCCACGTTGCTGTACTGCACGTCGCGGTCCGCGCGGATCAGCGCATAGGAATTCGGATCGGACGCCACCTTTGGAGCGAGGTAACCGACGAGCGAGCCCGCGTCGGGAAAGTTCTTTCCGTCGATGGAAAACCCGGCGGTCTGGTTGATGTGATCCCACGAGATGTTGATCACGATCTGGCCGGGATGATGGTGATTCTTTTCCTGCTTCGCGTCCTTCGCGTCGGGCAGGATCAGGTTCTTGCTCTTCTTGAGCAGCTCGGTCGAGGTGATGCTCATGAAGAACAGCGTCAGCACCAGCAGCACGTCGATCATCGGCGCAACCTGGAACTCCGGCTCCTCCTCCGGCTCCGTACGCTTCTTGCGCCGGGTGCGTTTGTTGGCGTTGGAAGCCATGGGAAAGCAGGCGGGCGGTTACGTGCCCCAATCGAGCACCGTACCGCAATTCGGGCACGGCGTCGTGCCGACGGTGATTGGCGCGTTGCACGACGGGCAGTTGGTCGTCACCGTCCGCGAAACCTTTTGCGACGTGCCCGCCCGGGCCGAGCGCAGCTTGCCGGATTGATCGGCGGAAAAGTTCTCGCCGATGCGCACGCCGGCCAGTTGCTCGTAGGGCACCTCATCCATCATGCGATAGACCTGGCTCTCAGAGAAAAGAACGGCTGTGGTGGCGCGCGCGCGCAGGATATAATAGAAGACGAAGGCCGGGATGGCGACGATCAGACCAGACGCCGTGGCGACCAGCACCTCGCCGATGTTACCGGCGAGCTTGGAGGGATCCGTGATGCCGTTTTGCCCGAGGGTGTGGAACGCCTTGATCATGCCCCAGACCGTTCCAGTCAGACCCACCATGGGCGAGACGACGCCGATGACGGAAAGATAGGTCGTGTTGGTGCGCAGCACGGTCGATTCGCGCAGCGCCGTTTCCTCCAAGGCGAACTCAACCGCGTCCTTGCCGCGGCCGATGCGTTCCAGCCCCGCGGCCAGTACGTTGGCCAGGAAGCAACGGTTCTGCTGGCAGATATTCCACGCCTCCTGGTAATTGCCGCTGGAGAAGGCCTCGCGCAGGCGCGCCACCAGCGCCTTGGGCGCCAGCTTGCCGACGCGCAGCTGGTAAAAGCCTTCCGCCGTGAACCAGACGACGCAAACCGAGGCAATGACCAGGAAGTACATCACCGGCCCGCCCTGCATGAACAGCGTGGTCAGCGTCGTGTCGCTGCCGGGAGCCGTGGCCGCCGCGCTCGAGCCATCGCCCGTGCCTGCCGGGGGCGCCGCAGTGTCCGCGGGTGCCGCGGCATCCCCCGCCGCCGGTGCGCCGGGCGCGTTGGTCGCCTGCGCGTGCAGCCCGATGGAGAAGAAGGCCAGCAGTACCGCGGCCACGCATGCTTTCAGAACGGAGGAAGGGACAAGGGAGGACATAAAAGATCGGGCCATGGGGAGACTCAGGAATGCGCGGTGTCTAGTCTACACTGACGCCCGGCGCAGTGGCTCGTAGTTTCTGCACCAGCTGGTCGGACTGATCCACCAGCGAGCGGTTCTGATAGAACATCGTTTTGACCGTGAGATAAGCTTCCAGCGACTGGGAATATTTCTTCTGCGCCTCGAGAATCTGCCCGTACACGAGGAAGGCATTGGCGTAGGCGCGCGCCTCGTCGGCCGAGGGCGCCATCGTCTTGTTTGCTGCGTCGATCACCGGCTGTACGGTGGTCAGCGCCTGGTCGGCCTTGCCCTGCGAGAGCAGCACCTTGGCCTGGCCTGCGGTGGCGATCGGCGTGTAGACGCTGCCGGGATATAGCTGGTTGATCTGCGCGTAGATGGCGTTGGCCGCGTCGTCCTGGTTGGAAGCCGAATAGGCGTCTGCCAGCCCAGCCATTGCATCGAGCACCCAGTCGGTGGGCAATCCGGCGTAAGCCTTGACCAGCGGCGCGAGCGAGGCGATCACCTGGGCGGGCGGCTGGCCTTTGGCGGCGGTCAGTTCGGGCGGGGCCGCCATCGTCACTGTCTTGATGTCGGAAAGCTGGTAGGGCAGCGTCACGAGACTGCCGTTGGAAGCGGCTGACTGCACCGTCACCTGCCCGTCGGAAACGCTTACGATATGGCCGGACACGACCTGGCCGCTCTTCATGATCAGTTGATCGGCCCATGCCAGCGAGGGCAGCGCGACCGCCAGCAGGATGCTGAAACAGGGCCGCCCAACGCGGAGCAAAACGCCAATCGCCATCATAGATATTTAGCACGAAAGCGTGTTGGGTCGTCAACGGAAAGGACTTTTCGCGGCCGGAAAAGTCGAAGGCTGCTCCCGGTTCGCGTTCTTTGCGACGAAAACGTGACATCCCGATCCTTGCCGCGCGCGTCGCCTGCGGCTACGGTCTTCGGTCCTGTATGCGACTTCTTCGCCCGCTGCTCCTCGCCCTGCTGGCGACCGCGCTCGTCGCTGCGGCACGAGCCGGCATCGCGCCCTTCACCGATCCGGGCAAGATCGATTTCGATACCGCGATCCAGCTGCTCAATCCCTACGGCACCTGGGCCAAGGTGGGCGACAAGTGGGCCTATACACCGCTGGACCACGCGGTGCCCTACACCAACGGCCGCTGGCTTTACAGTGAGTACGGCTGGCTTTGGAAGGGCAACTCGCCCACCAGCTGGATCACCGAGCATTACGGCTACTGGAAGCGCGGCGCGGACAAGGTCTGGGCCTGGTATCCCGGTCCGAATTGGTTGCCGCAGATCGTCGAGATTCGCGCCTCAACCGCGGGCATCGGCTGGCGCAGTGCCGAGGTGGACATCAACGGCAACTTCGTCGAGGCGCCCGCCGACCGCTTCACCAAGACAGATGAATGGACCTTCGTGACGCCCGCCGTTT
>CAJCIA010000052.1 GCA_903970275.1 Betaproteobacteria bacterium | reverse complement strand
CGGCTTCTGGTACTTCGGCAACATCATGCACCGCTACGATCCGAACCGCCACGTCTGGCGCTACGACATCGGCGGATACGCCTGGGACAACAGCGAGCAGGGCGTCGATATCTGGCTCTCGTACGCCTTCCTGCGCAGCGGGCGCGCGGACATCTTCCGCCTGGCCGAAAACATGATCCGACATACGGGCGAGGTGGACGTTTATCACCTCGGCCGCTTCGCCGGCCTGGGCTCGCGGCACAACGTGGTGCCGTGGGGCGATGGCTCGAAGCAGCTGCGCATCAGCACGGCGGAAAACCTGCGCATCATCTACTACCTGACCGCGGATGAGCGCATCGGCGATCTCATGCGCGAGGAGCTCCACGCCGACGTCACCGCGGGCCAGGTCCCGGTCGAGCGCAAGGTCTCCGTGAAGATGTCGACCGTCACCGGCAAGCCTTATCCGATGAACTTCCTTTCTGGCGTGGAATGGACCTCCATCGCCTCCGCCTGGCTGACCGAGTGGGAGCGGACGGGCGACGTCCAATGGCGCGACCGGCTTCTCACCGGCATGAAGAGCATCGCCGCCCTGCCGCATGGCTGGATGTCGGCCGGCGGCGGCTACTATCCCGACACGGGCAAATTCGTGCGCCGCGACGATGATTTCTACATGTCGCCACTCACCGCGTCCTTCGGTGGCTTTGAGGTCAACGTCGAGCTGATCCAGCTGCTCGAGGTGCCGGAGTTCGAGAAGAGCTGGCTCGACTACTGCAAGTACTACAACACCGACCTTGACGCGAAGCGCAAGGCCTTCGGCGCCGATTTCCCGGCCGAGCTCGGCAAGCTGAACTTGACGCAGGCCCACTCGCGCCTGACCGCCTACGCCGCGTGGAAGCTGCACGATCCCGCGCTGGCCGACCGCGCCTGGACCGAGTTCTTCAGTGCCGCGGGCGCCGGCATGAAATTGCTGCCCGAGCCGATCACGGTCACGCACGTGACTGGCCCGACTGTGCTCAGCCCGGTGGATGAATTTGATGTCACCACCAATGCTGCCGTGGGCTTCGGGCTATCCGCGCAGGAAAACCTCGGACTAATCGGCGACCAGATCCCCGCGCGGTTTGGACCCTAGAGCCGATCTCCGCGGTAGCCGTCGATGTCCCCATCGACGGAGCCGCAGCAGCGGCGGAATGCAGTTGCTTTACCGCTTTGGATAAAAAGAGCAGGAAGGCATTCCGGTCGCTTCGCTCCCTCCGGCGCTGGGGGAGCGCCGGGTAGGGCACTACGCGCAAAGGCAATCCTGCCGGCTGAAGCACATCCTCAACCGGTCCACCACCTACTTCCCGCGCTCCGTGCGGAAAGGCACGGCAGGCAATCCCGCCTGGTTGAATAAGTTGGCCCGCGCACCCTCGTCCCAGGCGAAATGGATCCGTGCCGGCGATGCCACCTTGGGGCTGGTGACCACCACGGTGTCGCCCTCGATCACTGCGATGCCGGGGTGAAAGGGCCCTTCATCGCCCGCCACGTCAAACCAGTTGAGCGGCTTGCCGTCCTTAGCCACCAGGCCGCCGCCGACATGGTCGAAGTGCAGGATGGCCTGGTTGCCCTTCACCTCCATGTCCTTGAACATGGGGCCGTAAAGCTCAAGCCCTTTGCGCCCATAATCGTTGGCCAGCGCCCAGGCGGCCAGGCGTTCGCCCACATCCTTTTTGTCAATGGGATGGATGTTGAAGAGATCGTCGACCAGGTCGGTGATCACGACCATGCCGCTGTGCGGAATTCGCAAGGACTCGGTCTGCGCCTCCCAAATGAGCGGCTCGGCCTGAGGGGACACCACTTTCTCCGGCCGCCAGAGGTGATAGAGCATCGGCGCGATCTGGACGTAATAGAAGGGCAGGTCGCCGCGAAAGGCCGTGCGCCAGCCGTTGACCAGCGCGCTCATCTTGTCGGCATAGTGGGTGCCGTAATCGAAATAAACGTTGGCTTCGCCCTGGTACCAAAGCACGCCGCGCAGCGCGAAGGGCTCCAGCGGCTCGATCATGCCGCGGTAGCAGGTGGAAATGTCCGTGTCGTTCACCTTGGCGTTTGGCGTCGCAGCCACCTGCGCGAAATCCTGCAGCGACGGCAGGGAGGCAAAGCCCTTCGGCGAAATCCACAGCTCGATGCGCGTGCCGCCGAAGCTGGAATCGATCATGCCGATCGGCACGTTCAACTCATGCTGAAGCTTGCGCGCGAAGAAATAACCGGCAGCGGAAAACTTGATCTGGTCAAGCGACGTCGGGCTGCATGTCGTCCACGCGCCCTGGATGTCCGTGCCCGAAGTTGCCACCTGCGCCTTGGCCACCTTCAGCAGCCGGATTTGCGGGTAGTCGGCCGCCTTCAATTCCTCCTCGTAGTTCAGGGTGGGAAGCTGGCCCGGCTGCGTGCCGACCGGCTTCTCCATGTTCGACTGGCCAGAGCAAAGCCACACCTCGCCGACCAACACGTCTTGGAAATTTACCGTGTTGTCGCCCGCCACAGTAAGTTGCTGCGGCTGGGCCGAGACGGCGAGGGGATCGAGGTCGGCCTCCCAACGGCCGTCCGCGCCGGCCGTGGCCTGCTTTTGTTGGCCGGCAAAGCTCACGGTGATCTTCTCGCCCGGCTTGCCCGTGCCCCAGACCGGCACCGTCTTACCGGTTTGCAGCACCATGTGGTCGCCAAAGACCTTCGGCAGCGTCACCGCATGGGCGGTGGTTCCTGCTGCCACCATCGCCAGCACGGCTCCCAGAAGGTGGCGACGCGGGGCGGCTCGGAGCGGAAAAGTCGTGGGGATGGGCATGGCGCCCAGACAGTTTCGCGATTCCGGCATGGCGCTGTCGACCGCAAAATAGCTAGGCCAAGCGGGCCGGTTTCCTCGCGATTTAGCCGTGACAATTGGGCGGCGCAGCCCCTAAGTTCGCAACCCCTGCATACCTTGAAAGCCTTTGGTGACAATATCGATTAACGCCTCAGGCTGCGCAGAAAAGGGTTAGCTCAACGTCGTCCGGAGAAAACGAATTCCATGAACTCCTTTAAAAAAATGTTTGTCGGTGCGAACGGCAAGAACTACATCGTCACCTTCGCGCTCGTCAGCACCCTGTTTTTCCTGTGGGGCTTCTGCAACGGCATGATCGACGTGCTGAACAAGCACTTTAAGAACTCGCTTCATATCACCAACGCCCAGTCGGCGTTCGTCCAATTCGCGAACTTCATCGGCTACTTTGTCATGGCCATTCCGTCCGGCCTGCTGGCGCGCCGCTTCGGGTACAAGGGCGGCATCCTCATCGGCCTGGCCTTCATCGCGGCGGGCGCGTTCTGGTTTGTTCCCGCCACCTTTATCGGCACGTACATCGGCTTTCTAGTCGGCCTGTTCATCCTCGCGGCAGGGTTGGCCATTCTCGAGACCATCGCCAATCCCTACACCACCGTGCTCGGACCGGCCGAAGCGGGCCCCACGCGCATCAACGTCGCGCAGACCTTCAATGCGCTCGGCGTCTTCTTTGGCCCGCTGGTCGCCGGCGCTTTCGTCCTCTCCTCGACGGGCGAGGCTAATCGCAGCAACAGCACGCTCTTCCTGCCCTATCTCTGCATTGCGGTCATCGTGCTCGTGCTGTTTTTCTTCTTCGTCAAGTCCGACCTGCCGGATGTGCAGGCGGAGGATGAATCGATCGAGCGCGTCGGCGGGCGCCAGGCTGTTTCGCGTCCCCTGCTGGGCCGTTGGCATTTCACCCTCGCGGTGCTGGCCCAGTTTCTTTACGTAGCGGCACAAGTAGGCATCTGGGCGTTCTTCATCGGTTACGTTACCGGGCCCGACATGCCCAACCTGCCCGACTGGCTCTGGAAGGCACTGCCGGATGGCTGGACCTTCGCGGTACCCGGCGGCGCGGATGTTCACCACCTGACCGATCTGGGCGGCTCGAAGGCGTTTGCCGGTGGCATCCTCGTCTTCCTCATCGGCCGCATCGTGGGCAGTGGAATACTCAGCGTCTGCCCGGCCGCGGCCACGCTCGCGTTTTTCGGCCTCTGCAACACCGTCCTCATGGGCATTGTTGCCTTCCATGTCGGTTGGGTTTCCGTCTGGTCGCTCTTCTTCGTCAATTTCTTCATGTCGATCATGTACCCGACCATCTTCGCGCTCGGCATCCGCGGGCTGGGCGATCACACCAAGCTCGGATCCTCGCTCATCGTCATGGCCATTGTCGGCGGCGCGATCATGCCGATCCTCATGGGCCATCTCGCGGACGTCTATACGATGCGCATGGCCTTCCTCGTGCCGATGGGCTGCTTCCTCTACGTCATGGTCTACTCGCTCCTCTGGCCGTGGCTGGAAAGCCTCGACCGCGCGGATCACAAGGCCGTCCGGTAGGAGTTTTCAAAAGCGAAGTGGCGTGAGCTGCGTCAGTCGGTAGCCGTCGACCTCCGGGCGACGGAGTCCGCTAAACGCGAGATGCCCTCGGTCCCAATCGGCTCCGTCGCCCGGAGGTCGACGGCTACCAAGGCACGCCGAACGAGTATGCCAGCCAAACGGCTATAGTTTTCCCTACAACCGCTATAAGAAGCGCCGGCGGCACCTGGCGGCGTCAGTCGGTAGCCGTCGACCTCCGGGCGACGGAGTCGCTGAACGCGAGACGCCCTCGGTCCCAATCGGCTCCGTCGCCCAGAGGGCGACGGCTACCGACTGCATTTCCTGCGGCGATTATTTGATCAGCACCACCGCGTCACGGTCGCCCAGGCTGAGCTGGATCTTCTCGCCCGCTGCGGCGTCATGCTCGTACAGCTGCGCGGGCACGAGAAGGAGAGCGTTGTTGCGCCAGTCAAGCGGTGTGGTCGTGGCAACCTCCTTGAATCCTGCGGCGGCGAAAGCCGGGGCGGGATCCTGCTTCGTCGCCATGATGAAGACTTTCTCGGCACGGGTGGCGGTGAAGGAGATGTCGGTGGCATTATTAGGCTCGGGTGCAGTGGGTTTGGCCCGCTTCGACGTATCGATCGGGTCCGGCTTGGTCACGCGAAGCAGGGCGATCCAGGAGGCGCCTTCGACCTCCGGCGGTATCTCGTTCCAGGAGTTGTCCGCCGACCCATCGAGGTCGTAGTAAATCGGCCACTGGGCCTGCACCGGCATGTCCATGAAGTAGGCCGGGTTGGCCGCGTTGCTGCTGGTCAGGTTGGCGATCGGCAGCGTGGGGTCGGCCGGCACGGGAGCGGTTGAGTCGGCGCCGTAGTAGTAGATCGTGGCGGAGTCGCTGTTGCCCTTGTCGTCGGTCGCGGTCACGGTGTTTTTTCCCGGATTGAGCGGCACCGGCCAGTAGAACACGTTGTCGATCTTCTCCGGCACGTAAGGCCGCGGCGGTGGTGGCGGCGGGGGCGGTTCGCCCTTCACGACCTTTTGCTTTTCCGCGTGGGCCAGGTAGGGGCCACTCGGGATGACGTATTGTCCGTTAGCGAGCGTCGAAACCGTCTTCCCGTTCAGCGTCAGCGTCACTTTTGGCGCATTGCTGTAGACCTTGATGCCGTTGTCCACCGCGCCGCGGCGCAGGAAATAGCGCTTGGAGGTAATCCAGACTGTGGACACATCAGGCCGGAGAAAAGTCCGGTAAATATAGTAAGCGTCCTTCTTGCTCGCCGCGTAGGTCTCGAGGCCCTTGGAGTTGATGCCCACCGGCGCCTTGTATTTGGAGTCGCTGAACTCCCGCAGGCACCAGACGCAGAACAGGCCCAGCTTGGAATCGTCGCCATGAAACGCTCTCTGGAAGTTGTTCTCCGAGACGAGTTGCTGCCATTCCTCCGGCTCGTAGCTGCCTACCTTCCAATCGACGTTGTTATAGTCACAATGCGTGGTGACGACGCCGCCGACGCCGATCTCCGAGATGAAGCCGTCGGGTATGAATTTGTCCATGTCGGCGTGGTACCAGCCAGCGTAGAGGTGCTTGGTGCGAAAATCCGCCAGGGTCGATTTCTGGTTGGCCACGACCACGGGTCGCGTGGGGTCGAGCGCCTTGGTGATGGGCACGCATTCGTCCGCCACCTCCGAGTTGGATTCGTTGCCCATGCTCCAAACCACGATCGAGGGATGGTTGTAGTTCTGTTTCACCATCTCCGTGACGATCTGCGCCGCCGTGGGGCTGACGATGTCCTTGCCGGCGCTATGGCCGTCCTCGGCCCAGGCGAGAATGCCGTCCTGATCGCAGAGCTCGTACTCCAGCGCCGCGTGCGGGTAGTGCGGGAAGCGCATGAAGTTCAGGCCGAGGTCCTGAATGGCATCGAAGTTCGCCTTCAGGTCTTCCGGCAATACAGCCGAGGCTCTTTCTTCGGTCTCCTGGTGAAGGTCCGCGCCGTAGAGGATGATGCGCTTTCCGTTCAACGTCACGGTTCCGCCCGTCCAGTCCCAGTTCAGCCAGCGAAAGCCGGTGGCTTGCGTCAGCTCATCCACGGGCTGGCCGTTGACCAGGATGGTGGTCTCGACGTGGTAAAGCTTGCCTTGGTGCGCGCTCCAGAGCTGCGGCTGCTTGATCGTGGTGGTGAGCTCGCTGGTCGCGGTGCCGTGGGCGGGGATCGGCGTCGTGCCGGTCAGCGTGGTGACTTCCTTGCCGTCGGGATCGACGATGCGCGCCTTGACCTGGGCCTGCGCGTCGGTCGCGGAGGCGTTGCGCAGCAGCGTGCGCACATCCAGGTCCGCCGAATCCGCCGAGACTTTTGTCGGCGTCAGGTAGACGCCCGGCGCGGCGTAGTCGGTCGGGTCGATATGGACGGGCGAGGTCTGCAGAAGCCAAACATTGCGGTACAGGCCGCCCCAGACCTTGTAGAGACCCGCCGTAACATTTGGCAGGCAGTCCGAAATGTCAGCCGGCGTGTCGTTCACCAACACGGCCAGTTCATTCGCGCCGGGATGCAGCGCGGCGGTGGCGTCGAAGATGAATCGCGTGTAGGCGCCGCGATGCTGGCCAAGGTGCTGGCCGTTGACGTACACGTCCGCAATGCTGGCTGCCCCCTCGAACACGAGGTAGAGCTCCTTGCCCTGCGCCGCGGGATCGAGGGTGATCTGCCGCTTGTACCAGCCCTTGGCCAGGGTGTCGTAGGCCGCGCGGGTCTGGAAAACGTGCGGCACGGAAACTGGCGCCCAGGCGGCGGACTTGAAGCCGTCCGAATCGACCTCCGGCAGAGTGTCCGTTGGGCCCGCTCCCACGAATTGCCAGTCCGGCCCGTTCAACAGCTTCATCTCGCGCGGCGAAGCCGTGTCGGCCCACGCTCCGCGTGGAAGGAACAAAAACGCGCTCGCGAGCACGGCGAGAGAAAACCGAAGGGTGAATTGTTTCATAAATCTGTTCGTCTGCTTGAACCCGGCGAAAGCCGCTGGGTTGCGATGATCGGAAAAATTGCGACAGCTACGGCGCGGGGAAGAACTCGTCCTCCAGCATCAGGCTGAGGCAGTGATAGACGGGCAGATGCAGCTCCTGCACCCGGAATGTCTCGGTCGCGGGGACCCGAATGCAAAGATCGGTCAGCGGAAGCAGCTTGCCGCCGCTCTGGCCGGTCAGGCCGATGCGGACCAGTCCGCGCGCCTCGGCCGCCTGCATCGCTGCCCCGATGTTCACCGCATTGCCAGAGGTGCTGATCCCGACCAGCACGTCGCCGGGCCGGCCCAGCGCCCAGACGAGTTGGGCGAAGGTGAGCTGCGGATCGACGTCGTTGTTGAAGGCCGTGGTCAGCGCGGTGAAGCCGGTGAGGGGAATCGCGGGGATGCCGCCCTGCAGCTTGTCGCGCATGTCGGCGGGCAGCTTTTCCTTTTCCGCCGCGGAGAGCGGTCGCTTGGAGCAGAAGCCTTTCAGCAACTCGCCCGTCCAGTGTTCGGCGTCGGCGGCGCTGCCGCCGTTGCCGCACATGAGCAGCTTGCCCCCGGCGCGCAGCGAGCGGCACATGGCGTGGAAGACCTCGTCGATCTGCTCGTGGCAGGCCTGCAGTTCCGACCGGCGTTCAAAGAGCTTCGTGAGGTGCGGGTTCATGCGGCGGATTGAGGGTAGGCGAGCGCGCCGGGCAAATCAATCGATCGCCAGCAGCGTCTGCGCGCGCTGGTAATCGTCCGGCACGCCAATGTCGATGAAGATGCCGGACGTGCGGAAAACGTGGCAGGGCCGCGTCAGCGCGGAGGGGATGGTTTCCCGCTCGAACGACACGGGGCGGCCGGCGGGGATGCCCGCGATGATCTCGCGGTGGCACAGATAGATGCCGGTGTTGATCAGGCCGGGCAGGTCGGCGCCATTCTTTTCCTCAAAGCCGCCCAGCCGGTCTTCGCCCTCGACGCGCACGCGACCGTAGCGGCTGGCATTCTCGATCTCGCGCACGGCCATGACGAAGTCGGCGCCGCGTTCGTCGTAGAACCTGGCCAGGGCAGCGAGATCGCACTGGCAGTAAGAGTCGCCGTTGAGAATCAACGCCGGGCTGGAAAGCTGTTCCAAGGCGAGGCGGATGGCGCCGCCCGTGCCCAACGGCTCCGTCTCGCGGGAGTAGCTGATGGCGAGGCCGACCCGCGATCCGTCCCCGAAGTAGGTTTCGATCTGCTCGCCCAAGTACCCGGTCCCGAGCACAACACGACGGATTCCCTGCGCACGCAGTTGCAACAATTGAATCTCAAGAAACGGGCGCTGGCCGATCTTCGCCATCGATTTGGGGACATCGCTCACCACGGAACGGAGCCGGGTGCCCAGTCCGCCGCAGAGGATGAATGCCGTGATATCAGACAGCGCCATGCGGCTTGTGACAGTGGCGGAAGCTTCTGCCAAGGCAAGTCCGAACGCGGGCCGGCTTGCGTGCTCTCTCGTCATCCGCTTGTAGCTTGTGCATCCGGTACCCGGGTCTAGAACTGGAACAGCTATTGCTAGTTCATTCGCAGGAACCAATTTGTGACCACCGATCTCTCCACCTTTGTCAAAGACGTTAAATCCGTGCGCGCCCGCACTCCGCTGCGGCTTAGTTTTGGCGGCGGGGGCACCGACGTCTCACCCTACGCGGACGAGTTTGGCGGCTGCGTCATCAGCGCGACGGCCACGCTCTATATTTACGCAACGCTCACGCCATGCGCAGAGCCTGGCTTGCACGTCCGCTCGCTGGACTACGACAGCATCATCCATTATCGCGAGGAAAAGGACTTCGATTACAACGGCCAGATGGATTTGGCGAAGGGCGTCTTCCGCCGCTTCGGCGCGCACAAATTGCGCGATCGCGGCTTTGAGCTCTACGTCCATGGTGACGCGCCTCCCGGCTCCGGTCTGGGCAGCTCGTCGACATTCACGGTCACGCTCATCGGCTTGTTTCGCGAGTTGATGGGCGTCGCGCTCACGCCCTACGGCATGGCGGAGCTGGCCTACGACATTGAGCGAAACGAAATTGGCATCAAGGGCGGCCGGCAGGATCAATACGCCGCCGCGTTCGGGGGCTTCAACTTCATCGAGTTCCTTGGGCAGGAAAACGTGGTCACGCCGCTGCGCCTGAGCCCCTTTTTAGTGCAGGAACTCGAGTACAGCCTGCTGCTTTGCTACACGAAGAGCGTCCGCGAGTCGCAGAACCTGATCAAGGCGCAGATCAGCAATTTCGAGGCGAAGAACGTGAGCGCGATCGACGCGATGCACCAGATCAAGGCGCTGGCGCTCGACCTGAAACGCGCGCTCATGCTGGGTGATCTCAACCGCTTCGGCGAGCTGCTGCACGAGGGCTGGGTGCAGAAGAAGATGACTGCCAACGGCATCACCACGCCCTTTGTCGACGAGCTCTACGACGCCGCGCGCCAGGCCGGCGCGGTGGGCGGCAAGCTGCTCGGCGCGGGCGGCGGCGGCTACCTCCTGCTTTACGTTCCTTTCCACAGCCGGCACAAGGTGACCAAGACGCTCAACGAGGTCGGCGGCCAGGTGCTCGAGTTCCGCTTCGAGCCGAACGGCGTGCAAACGTGGCGCGTTTACGAGTAGCCCTCGTTAAATCGCGGCGCCATCTTTTCACGACGTGAAGATCCTCCTCATTTCCCACGCCAAGAACGACGAGAACGCGGGCGCGTCGCGGCTCTATCACATGCTCTCCGCCGCACTGCGGAAGAAAGGGCATGAGGTCAACGTCTTCCATTACGAGGACCTGCGCGTGCCAAAGTTCCTCAACTACTTTGCGCTGCGGATGGGCCTGCCGGAGTTCGTCTACTGGCGGCTTTATGGCGAGGCGACCAAGAACTACGACGTGGTTTTCTGCTCCAACGGAATGGCGTGGCGGATCTTCAAAAAGCTGCGCGAACGCACCGGGCCGCGGCCCTTTCTCATCCACCAGATTCATGGCCTGACCTACTTCGATCACCTTGCCGTCATCACCGAGCGGCTGCGCGGCCACGTGAAACTTTCTCCCTGGATGATGGCGATCAAGGGCCGCTTTCCCATCGGCTGGGATGCGAAGGGCGCGAAATACGCCGACGTCATCGCCGCGCAGAACTGGCGCGACCAGGATTTCATCGAGGACGAACGCGCGCGGCTCGGCGAGGCCGAGGCCGGAGCCGCGCCGATCTATCAGGTTCCCTCCGCGCTGCATCCCGGCCTGGAGGCGGCGATGCACACGACCACGCCACCGGAGGAGCGCGATCCGATGTCGATTCTCTGGTTCGGCTCGTGGCGCGAGCGCAAGGGCAACTTCTACGTCAATCGCGCGTTTCGGCTCATCAAGCAGCGCTTCCCGGAAGCAAAGCTCACGCTCGGCGGCACGGCGACGAAGCCGGACGAAGTGATGGCCTGCTTCGATCCCGAGCTGCGCGGCTCCATTCGCATCCTGCCGCGCGTGGATACCGCCACGCAGATCAAGGAGTACAACGCGCACAGCATCTTTCTCTTTCCGTCGCTCTCGGAAGGTTTCGGGCTGGCACCGATCGAGGCCATGGCCTTCGGCATGGCCTGCGTCACGACGCATACCGGCATCGGCAGCGACTTCGTGGTCGACAACGAGCACGCCGTGATCGTCACCATGTCGTCCGCGATTCACCTCGCGCACGGCGCGATCCGGTTGATGGAGGACAACGCATTCCGCATTCGCGTCGCAAAAGCCGGGCAGCAGCTCGCGCAATCCTTCACGGTCGATCGCTGCGCGGATGAGTATCTGGCGGTGTTTGAGAAAAGGCCGGCGAGCGTTTAATTTCTGCAAGGGCGGCAGGTTGTCGATTTTGAATGGTTTCACGTCGTACGTGCATCGAGAGGAATCGCTCGCGACGCACGTCGCCACGGCTTAATGGTAGCCGGCGCTCTCCGAGCGCCGGAGGCCGCAGCAGCGGCCGGAATGCAGTCGCCGGGAGGGGAGATGTTCTGGGTTTCGAAGAGCGCTTTGATTTCCCGTTCCGCTCGCTTCGCTCGCTCCGGCGCTCGGAGAGCGCCGGCTACCACTGAGCTTGGCTGATGACGCGAAGCCACGCGCGCGAGACGTTGCTCGACCAAGAGAACTGCTAGTGCCGCAGTTGCGCGGCGGGTTGCAGCATTGCGGGCGGAGGCTGCTTGTCGCGATCGATCGCGCTCTGCGCGTCGGGCACGTCCGAGACGTCCGCGCGCGAGGCGAGCTGGCTGGTGCTCCAGCCGCCGCCCAGCGCCTCGACGAGCATGACGCTTGTCGTCATGCGCCGCGTGCGGATGTTCACCGCGGTTACCTGATCGTTGAGCAGGATGGCCTGCGCCGTGATCACCTGGAGATAATCGTCCACGCCCTGCTGGTAGAGATTGGCGGTGACGTTGAGCGACCTTTGTGCGCCCGTCACCGCGGACTCCTGCACTGCGCCCTCGGTCTCGAGCAGCCGCAGCCCGGCCAACGCGTCCTCGATTTGCTGGAACGCGGTCAGCACAGTTTGCCGATAGGCGGCCACCGTGCTGTTGAACGTTTCGGTTGCCTCCTGCACCAGCCCGTGGGTGCGGCCCGCGTCAAAGATCGTCTGCGCCACCGCCGGTCCGGCCGACCAGAGAAAGTTCGGGCCCGAGAAGACCTGGCCGAGCGCGATTTCATCCAGCCCGGCCGAGCCGCTCAAGGTGAGCTGCGGATAATAGCCCGCGACCTGCACGCCGATCTCCGCGTTCGCGGCCGCCATGTTCCGCTCCGCCTCCGCGATGTCGGGCCGGCGCTCCAGCAGGGTGGAGGGCACGCCAGCGGGAATGCGCGGCGGCTCGGCATCGAGCGGCGCATCATTCAGGCTGAAGCTGGAGGCGGGCACGCCGATGAGCGTGGCGATGGCGTCGGAGTACTGCGCACGCGTCACGCCCAGGTCGATCAGCTGCGCGCGCGTCTGGTCGAGCTGCGTTTGAGCGGCCGCCACATCGCCGCGCGAGGCAACGCCGCTGTTGTAGCGGTTTTGGGTAAGGACCAGAAATTTTTGATAGGAGACGACGGTCTCGTTCAATAACTTGGCTTCGGAGTCGAGGCCGCGCAGCGTGAAGTAGTCCTGCGCCAGCGTGCCCTGGTAGGAGAGTCGCGCATTCTCGAGAGCCGCGAAGAGCGCCTGGGCGTTGGCCGCGCTGTTTTCCACGGCGCGCCGCACCTGGCCCCAGACATCCACCAGGTAGGTCACCTGCAGCGGCGCGTTATAAACGCCGGTGGGCGAGATGCTGCGACCGCCGCCTCCGCTTCCACCGCCAACCACCGCCGTGCCGCCCGCGCCGCCCGTGCCCGTGGCCACGCCGGTGCCGCCGCCGCCAGTCGAGGTATTGCTGTGGAAGAGCGGCTGGGTCTGCGAGTAGGTGACGGCCGGGTCAGTCGTCACGGTGGGGAAGAGCGAAGCAGCCTCGACCTTCACGGCCGCGGCCGCCTCGCGGAAATTCGCCTCGGCCTCGAGCACGTTCTGGTTGTTGATGTTCACCTTCTCTTCCAGCGCGTTGAGCTGCCGGTCGTGGTAAACCTCCCACCAGCGGCCGCGCACCACAGTGTCCTGCGGATGCGCGGGCTTCCAGTTGCCCAGGTCCTTGTAGTGGGACGGCACGGGCGCGGGCGGCGGCGCGACGTAATCGGGGCCGACTTCACAGCCGCTCAGGAGCGAGGCGGCGGTGGAAACCAGCAGCAGGCGCGAGAACGATTTCATGCGGGTTGAAGCTCCGGCTCCGCCGCCGGCGCGACTGCGGGCGCCCGGCCGCGGCGCAGGCGTTGCGCCAGCCGCTCCCAGTAGAGATAAACGACCGGCGTGGTGTAAAGGGTCAGGAGCTGGCTCACGAGCAGGCCGCCGATGATGGTGATTCCGAGCGGCCGGCGCAACTCTCCGCCCGTGGCAAAATCGAAGGCCAGCGGCACCGCCCCGAACATGGCGGCAAAGGTGGTCATGAGGATGGGGCGGAAGCGGAGGCTGCAGGCCTCGAAGATGGCGTCATGCGGGTTCCTGCCCTCGTTGCGCTCCGCGTTCAGCGCGAAGTCGATCATCATGATCGCGTTCTTCTTCACGATGCCGATGAGCAGGATGATCCCGATCAGCGCGATGAGACTGAGCTCCGTTTGCGTCACCAGCAGCGCGATTAGCGCACCGAGGGTGGCGGAGGGGATCGTGCTCAGGATGGTGACGGGGTGAATGTAGCTCTCGTAGAGAATGCCCAGGATGATGTAGACGGCGAGCAGCGCGGAGCCGATCAGGTAAGGCTCGGTCCCGAGCGATTGCTGGTAGACCAGCGCGGTGCCCTGGAAGCCGCCAATGATGTCCGCGGGCAAGCCGATCTGCTGGCTCGCCTGGTTGATGGCCGTGACCGCGTCGCTTAGCGATTTGCCCGGCGCCATGTTGAAGGAAAGCGTGATGCAGGGGAATTGGCCCTGGTGGTTGATCGAGAGCGGCGCGGTGGTCGACTCGTAATGCGCCAACGCGCTCAGCGGCACCTCGTCGCCGTTGGAGGACTTCACGTAGATGTCCTTCAGTCCCTCCGGCGTTTCCCAGTATTGCGGCGCCGCCTCCATGATCACCTGGTACTGGTTGAGCGCCGTGTACATGACCGAGACGGGGCGCTGGCCGAAGGCGTCGTAGAGCGTGTTGTCGAGCAGCTGCGAGGTGATGCCGAAGCGCGCCGCGGTGTCGCGATCGTAGGTGAGCATGGCCTGCAGGCCCTTGTTCTGCTGGTCGGAATTCACGTCGGTCAGCACCGGGTTCTTCTTCAGCGCGTCGACGAGCTTGGGTCCCCAGAGCAGGATCTCGTTATAGTTGTCGCCCTGCAGGGTGTACTGGTACTGCGCGTTGCCCGAGCGTCCGCCGGTGCGCAAATCCTGCGCGGCCTGCAGGAAGAGGGTCGCGCCCGGGATGTGGGCGAGCTTGGGGCGCAGGCGGGTAATCACCTGGTCGGCGGTGTCCTTGCGCCCGTTCGGGCCGCTGCCGAGCGGCTTGAGCGCGACGAACATCCGGCCCGAGTTGGTGGCTGTGCCGCCGCCGCCGCCGGTGAAGCCGACCACGTTGGCCACCGCCGGGTCGTGGCCCACGATCTTCAACATCTGTTCCATGCGCGGCTCCATCGACTGGAACGACGTGGCCTGGTCGGCCAGCGCGCTGCCCTGCAGTCGGCCGGTGTCCTGCTGGGGAAAGAGGCCGGTGGGCACGATGAAGAAGAGAACGACGTTCAGGGCGATGAGGGCGAAGAGCACCAGGAGCGTGAAGAGCGGATGGCGTAGCACGACAGACAGCGAGCTTTGGTAGCGCGCCAGGAACCAGTCGAAGACCGCCTCGGACGCCCGGAAGATCCGGCCGCGCTTGTGCTCGCGTTCCGGCCGGAGCAGCAGCGCGCACATCATCGGCGTGGTCGTGAGCGAGATGACCATCGAGATGAGGATCGCCACGGACAGCGTGACCGCGAACTCGCGGAAGAGTCGCCCGATCAGACCGCCCATGAGCAGGATCGGGGTGAAGACAGCGATGAGCGAGATGCTGATCGACAGCACGGTGAACCCGATTTCCGCCGAGCCCTTGAGCGCCGCGTCGATCGGCCGCATGCCCTGCTCGAGATAGCGGGTGATGTTTTCCACCACCACGATGGCGTCATCGACCACGAACCCGGTCGAGATGGTCAGCGCCATGAGCGAGAGATTGTCCAGCGAGTACCCGAGCAGGTACATGACCCCAAAGGTGCCGATGAGCGAGACGGGCACCGCGATGCCCGGGATGAGCATGGTTCGGACGTCGCGCAGAAAGATAAAGACCACGAGGATGACGAGGCAGATGGCGATGACCAGCGTGCGCTCCACGTCGCTGACCGAGGCGCGGATGGTGGTCGTCTGGTCGACCATGGTGGTGAGGGTGATGCCGGTCGGAATTTCGGCCTGCAACTGCGGCAGCGCGGCGCGAATCTTGTCGACCGTGCTGATGATGTTCGCGCCGGGCTGGCGGGAGATGATGAGCAGCACGGAGGGTTTGCCGTTGGCAAAGCCGGCATTGCGGATATCCGCCACCGAGTCGGTGACCTGCGCGACGTCGCTCACCCGCACCGGCGAGCCATTGTGATAGGTGACGATAAGCGGGCCGTAGTCGATTGCCTTGAAGAGCTGGTCGTTGTCCTGGATCGTGTAGGTGCGCCGCGCATCGGCAAAGTGGCCTTTTGGCAGGTTGGCGTTGGCGCCGGAAAGCGCGGTGCGCACCTGCTCCAGCCCGATGCCGTATTTGTTCAGCGCGAGCGGATTCAACTCCACGCGCACCGAGGGCAGCGAACTGCCGCCCACGCTGACCTGGCCGACACCCTGGAACTGCGAAAGCTTCTGCGCCAGGACGGTCGAGGCGGCGTCATACATCTGGCCCTTGCTGTAAATGTCGGAGGTCAGCGCAATGATCATGATCGGCGAATCGGCCGGGTTGACCTTGCGGTAGCTGGGGTTGGACGGCAGGTCGGTCGGCAGGTTGCCGCGCGCCGCGTTGATGGCTGCTTCCACGTCGCGTGCCGCGCCGTCGATGTCGCGGCTTAGGTCGAACTGAAGCGTGATGCTCGTCGAGCCCAGATTGCTCTGCGACGTCATCTCGGTGATCCCCGCGATGCGGCCGAACTGTCGTTCCAGCGGCGTCGCCACCGCGGCCGCCATGGTTTGCGGGCTTGCGCCGGGCAGACCGGCATTGACCGAAATCGTCGGGTAATCGACCTGCGGCAGCGGCGAGACCGGGAGCGAATAAAACGCCACGCCCCCAGCGAGCGCAATGAACGCGGTCAGCAGCGTCGTGCCGATCGGCCGCTTGATGAACGGCGAGGAGATGCTCATGCGCCGGCTCCGGCGGGCTCTCGCTCGGGCAGCCCTTCCTCGTCCATCGGGGCGGCGTCGCCGGGAATCGGTTCATGCTCGGGAGCGAGCGCGTCATGGCGCGGGCCGCCGCGCCGCCGCGTCCACCATTGGCCGACATGGCTGAAGGCCAGGTAGATCACCGGCGTGGTGTAAAGCGTGAGCAGCTGGCTGACGATCAGCCCGCCCACAATGGCGATGCCGAGCGGGCGGCGCAGTTCCGAGCCGGTGCCGGAGCCGAGCGCCAGCGGCAGGCCACCGAACATGGCGGCGAGAGTCGTCATCAGGATCGGGCGGAAGCGGAGAAGGCACGCCTGGTAAATTGCCTCCTCCGGCGCAAGTCCCTGCTCGCGCTCGGCCGAGAGGGCGAAGTCGACCATCATGATCGCGTTCTTCTGCACGATGCCGATGAGCAGAATGATGCCGATCAGCGCGATCACGTTCAGGTCATTGTGAAAGACAATCAGCGCGAGAAGTGCGCCCAGGCCCGCGGAGGGCAGTGTGGAAAGAATGGTGATCGGGTGGATGAAGCTCTCGTAGAGCACGCCGAGGATGATGTAGACGGTGACGAGCGCGGCGAGGATGAGCAGCGGCTCGCTGGTCAGCGAATTCTGGAACGCCTCGGTCGCGCCTTGGAACGCGGTCTCGATGCTCTTGGGCATCTGCAGATCCTTCTTCGCCTGGTCGATGGCGGTGACCGCGTCGCTCAGCGAGTAGCCGGATCCGAGATTGAAGGAAATGGTGACGACCGGGAATTGCCCCTGGTGGTTCACCGTCAGCGGTCCGGACTGCGTGGTCCAATGCGCAAACGCGGCCAGCGGCGAGGGCACCGGCGGCGCGGCGGGTGAGGCATTGGCGCTGGTTGCCGTGGTCGCGGTGGTGCTCGTGGCGGTGGCCGCGCCGGCCACGAAGCTCGGGCCACCGCTGGAGGAAGCGGAGGTGGCTGCGGCCGTGGTGCCGGTGGAGGGCGTGATGTAGATGTTCT
>CAJCIA010000051.1 GCA_903970275.1 Betaproteobacteria bacterium | reverse complement strand
GTGCTGGTCGACCGCCGCGATCCCGACCATCCCTCCCTTGAGATCTGGAGCGACCGCAACGGGAACTGACGCGTGGATACGTTCGGCGATCGCCGGGTTCCCGCGCACGCGCCACCGGGCACGTTTCGCTATTTCGGCGAGATGTGGTTTGACGATCTTTCGCTCGTCTGCGTCGCCCAGAATACGCCGGACATCTGGCGGCTGGCGCCCGCGTCGTTCGATGCGCGCGGCACGCCGATCTACGACGGCGACGACTGGCGCAAGCTGCTGACCGACGAGATTTTCACTGCGCGGCAGGCGGGGCGCACCACCGCGCTGCACGGCGGCAACGAGGTGGGCACGAGCTTCAACAGCGACTGGGCCTTCCCCGCGCAAGCCGATGGCGGCGAGGTCTACGTCTCGGCGCGCAGCGGTCCCGATTTCTCCGCCAATCTCGGCGCGCAGTACAAGCTCTCGCGCTACGTGCCGGACGACAGCGGCGTTTTGCGCCAACGCTGGCGCGTCGGGCGCGTGGCGATCAGCGGCGCGGCCCGGCCGGGCGAGGTCTACGGGCCCATGTTCGTCAGTCCGCCGATCAACGGCATCGTCAGCGTGATCGACAATTCCCGCGCGGGCATCGTGCTCTACACCGAGGACGGCCTCTACGTCGACACGCTCTTCCCCGACGATCATCTCGTCGGGCACGATCAGATGGGCGCCTACTGGCAGCCGGGGGAATTCTTTGCCGGCAGTGTCTATGCGAACCGCGACGACGGGAAAATCTATCTCGGCCTGGGCAAGACGATGCCGCAGCTCTTCGCGGCGCAGGGCTGGTCCACCACGGCCACGCCGGTGCGGGCCATCCCGGTGCTCGATGGTTCAGTGACGCTCCGCGCGAATGAAATCGGGCTGCCGGCCGCGGCGCAGATGGAGGTGCGCGGCGGCGCGGCGGCGGCGCGGGTCGCGCTCTTCCAACCGGCCACCGGCGGGGCGCCCGCGCTGGACGGTTCCCTGCGCGGCTGGGCGGACGTGGATCCGGTGCAATTCGACAACGGGCCGGGCCAGTCGGTCGAGGTCCGCTGTCTCTATGATCGCGATCATCTCTACCTGCGCTGGCACGCGCGCACCGGCCACGACGTCGAGATGCGGCCGCTCGGCCTCGCGGAAAACCTGTTCGCCCACGACCGCGCGGCCGACACGCTCGGGCTTTATCTGCAGGGCGATCCGCAGGCGCCGGCCTCGGCCGCGGACGGACGGCCGGGCGACGTGCGGTTCGTCTTTTCGCTCGCGCGCGACCACGGCGCGACGCAGCCGGTGGTGCTTGGGATGTATCCAACGTGGGACGGTCCCGGCGGTTCGCCGCATAGCTTCCACACGCCGGCGGGCGGGACGGCGTCGTTCGCGAACGTCGCGCTCGTGCCGCACGTGCAGGCCGGCGACGCGCTCGACGCGGACGGGCAGGGATTCGTCCTTGCCGCGGCCATCCCGCGCGCTGCGCTGCCCGGCGCGCCGAAGCTGGACGGCTGGCGCACGGCGGGAAATTTCGACGCGAATTTCGGCGGTCACGACCGTTTCTGGTGGAGCAACACCGACGGCTCGGCCAGTCGCGAGACGCAGGACGAGCCGACCGAGGCGCGCTTCTATCCGGGCGCCTGGTCGCCGCTTCAGTGCGCACCGGTAAATCCCCTGCCGATCCGTTCGTGGCGCGCGATCGGGCCGTTTGGGCTGCCGGAGATCGACGGGCTGAATTACGACAATGATCGCGAGAAAATCATCCGGTTGCTGACGGGCGCGGCGTTCCCGCCGGATGCGGCGCGTGATCTGGGCTCAACCTACCGCGGCCCGCAAACGCGCACGCGCGAGAAGCAGCGCGACCTGGGGTGGAAGATGGTGGAGCTCAGCGGCGACACGGTCGATCTCCAGAAGACGCTCGGCTGGGATGGCGGCAACGACGAAGGGACGGCGTATTTGGTCACGCGCATCTACTCGCCGGCGGCGGCGGACGTGACGCTCGCGCTCACGCATCCGGATGGGCAATACGCGTTGAGTGGGCGGTTGAACGGACACTCGCTGCCGGTGGTGCCGGCACCGGGCGATCCGTTGTTCACGCGGCTGGATGCCACGAAGCCGCTTCATCTCCAGCGTGGATGGAACGAGTTGCTCATCCGGCGCGATACGATTTGGGGCGATCTGACGCTGGGGGCGACGTTGAGTGGAGATCCGAAGGTTCTCTGGTCGCTGAAGATTGCGGCGCCTTAGAGGCGGTTCAATTGTAGCGGGCGTTGATCTGGAGAAATAAAGGTGGAGAGACGGGAGGCATTCCGGTCGCTCCGCTCTCTCCAGCACCCGGAGGTCGCCTGCTACTTCGGAAGCCTCTCGTTTGGCCAACCGCGTCGTCAGGCCGCGTCCGATTTCCGTCGGCGTTCATAGACCGCCGCTACAAAAAGGCAGGCTTTAGTTGGCCTTCTTTGGGCGGCGGGCGAGTTCGGGGAGGGGCTTCTTCAGGTTCCGGTAGATCTGGATGATCGCGACGCAGTTGTTGATCACGTAGTAGAGCGACAGCGCGGCGGCGAAGTTATAGAAAAGGAAGAGGAAGAAGAGCGGCATGAACTGCGCGATCTTCTGCTGCTGCGGGTCGCCCATCTGCGGGGTCATGCGCATCATGACCATCATGAGCGCGGTGACCATGACGGGGAGCGGGTTGATGACGAGGTGGCTGATGCCGAAGATGTCGACGCCGAGCGGCATGGAGAAAACGGTGTCCGGCTGCGTCAGGTCCTTGACCCAGAGGAAGTGCCGGCCGCGGAGTTCCACCGCGTTTTGCAGCATGTAAAAAAGGCTGAAGAAGACGGGCATCTGGACAAACGCGGGCAGGCAGCCGCCGAGCGGATTGACCCCGTACTCGCGATAGAGCCCCATCGTTTCCGCGCTGATCTTTTCCGGCTGGTCCTTGTACTTGGCCTGCAGCTCCTTGATGCGCGGGGCGAGCGCCTGCATCCGCTTGCCCGAGCGGTTGGCGATGCTCTGCAGCGGCCAGGTAATGCCCTTGATCAGCAGCGTGAGCATGATGATGGCGACCCCGTAGCTGTGGAAAACGCCGTTGAAGAAATGCAGCACGCCGAGCATCGGCACGATGAGGAGCGAGAACGGCAGCCAGCCGTCGTAGTTCATCAGCTCGCCCTGGTTGTCGCCCATCTTGTTCAGGCGGTCGTATTCGCGCGGGCCGGCGTAGAGCGCGTAATTCAGCGCGACGGACTGGCCGGCGGGCAGGTGCAGCTCGGGGAAATCGGCAAAGGCCTCGATGTCCGGCTCGTCCGCCTGCGGGATGTAGCCTTTTTCGTCGCGCTTGTTGAAGCAGAGGAACGAGCCTTGCGCGATGGGATGATGCGGGTCGGGCGTCAGCAGCACGGCGAAGAACTGGTCCTGCACGGCAAGCCAGCGCAGCGGATTCGGATCGATCGACAGGCTCGTCACCATGTCCTTGGGCGCGCCGGGATTGAAGAACCAGCCGCCGGGATTGAACGCGGTCACGGTCGTGAGGTGGAACTTTGTGGTCGTGAGCCATCCGGCGCCGAGGTACTGGTTGGAGGCCGATTGGTAGTGATCGCGGACCTGCAGCGGCTTGGCGCGGCCGATGCTGACGGTGTAGGCGGGCAGGACGGCCTCGGTGCTGCCAGCATTCGTCAGCGTGTCCTGCACAGTGATGCCGTAGTCGTTGCCCAGCGTATAGATGCGGGTCCAGGTGACGCCGTTCGGCATGGCACCGGTGTAGGTGACCGTGGTCGCAGTGGTCTGGACCTTGAAGTCGGCCTTGTCGGAGCCGGGCCAGCCGGTAACCGCCATGACGTTGTCGCGCGACTGGTCGTTGAGGATGACGTCGCGGTCGCCTTCGCGGTGCTGTTTGAGGTCGACCTGCTTGATCGAGGCGCCCTGGGTGGAGAGCGTTACCTTGACGAGGCTGTTCTCGAGAGAGTCGAGCTTTTCGGGGAGCGTGGGCGGGGCGGCCTCAACCGTCGGCGTGGCGAGCGGATGGTTGGATGGTTCCGGAGCGGCGGGTACACTGGTGCCGGCAACGGGGGAGTTAGTCGGCGAGGCGCTCGCCGCCGTGGGCGTGGCGCCGGCGGCGACCAGCGCATGATGCAGCGGCGGCGGGTACATCCGGTTCAGGATGACGCTGAGACCGATGTAGAGAACGAGACAAATGCCGACGCCAATGAGGCCCTTGCGATCCATAGAATTCCTTTAGAGCCGGCTGGGACGGGGTGGCACGGGGTCGTAACCCTCGCCGCCCCACGGGTGGCAGCGGAGAATGCGCGCGACACCGAGGCAGGCCCCGCGGCAAACGCCATGAGCGCCGATCGCCTCCTCCATATAGTGGGAGCAACTGGGCGAGTAGCGGCAGCAACCCTGCAGGCCGAACATGACCTTGAGCGGCGCAAACACAATGCGGTAGGCGCGCAGCAGGTAACGGCAGAGTGACGGCATGAGCGTTCAAGCATGCCGAGCTTCTGGGAAAAGGCAATGGGTCGTGTGGTGCCGTTGGCTAGAGCTGTGGAGCTGACCCAGGCGGTTGGCAAGTCGAACGACTTCCCTCGACTTCTTACGAATTAAAGGTAAAAATTCGAAATGCCGACGCTAAAGGACCTCGCTACAACGTTAAACCTCTCGACGATGGCGGTCTCGAAGGCCTTACGGGACGCGCCGGACATCAGTTCGTCCACCAAGGCGCGTGTGCTGGCGGAGGCGAAGCGGCGCCATTACGTGCCAAACCGCGCGGCGCAAAATCTCCGCCTGCAGCGGACGGGTCTGGTCGGCGTGGTGGTGCCGCAGATCAACCATACCTTCTACTCGAACATCGTGTGGGGCATCGAGCAGCAGGCAGAGCCGCTGGGGTTGCAGCTCGTGCTGGCCCATTCGCTCGACCAGCCGGAGCGGGAATTGCGCGAGGTGCAGAAGCTGATTGCGCGGCAGGTGGAGGTGCTACTGCTCGTTCCCGCCGTGCGCTGGCAGAACCGGCTGGCGACGCTCGAACTGCTGCGGGCCAGCCGCACGCCGACGGTGCTGCTGGAAAACTATCCCGCCGGGGCGGAGAACTTCCCGCGCGCGAGCTGGGTGGTGTGCGATGATCGTCAGGGCGGCGAGCTGGCCACAACGCATTTGCTCGAGCTGGGGCATCGCGAGATCCTCTTTCTGGCCGGGCCGAATGGCGCGTCGGCCAGCGCAGGCCGGTTCACCGGTTACCAGCGGGCGCTGGCCACCGCCGGGGTGGAGTACTCCGACGCGCGCGTGTTCCTCGCGGCGCGCGACATCGAGTCCGGCCGCGCGGCCATGGCGCAGGCGCTCTCGGAGAAGGTGACTTTCACCGCGGTGGTGGCGCACAACGACAGCGTGGCCCTCGGCGCGATCGATACGCTGCAGCAGCAGGGTTACCGCATCCCGGAGGATATTTCGGTGGCCGGTTTTGGCGACGGGCTGCTGGCGGAGAATTTCCGCGTGCCGCTGACCACGGTGCGCGTGCCGAAGACGGAAATGGGAGCCGCGGCTTTGCGCCTGGCGCGTGATCTGCAAATGGGCAAGACGGTGGAGCCGCGCTCGCTGCCGGTGGAAATCATTGTGCGCGCGAGCACGCGGGAGCGGACGAAATAGCTCTGAACGCAAGGTTGAGCGATGCCGTCTGCACCAGCCGAAGGTGATTAGAGCGTCAGGTAGGAGGATCAGCTCGCCGACATCATCGCGGGGCTGAGGATGGCGTCGCGCATGCCGTGGAGGAGCTTCTTGTCAGGCGGGCAGAGCGTGACGAGCACGCCGCCGAGCGTGACGCGCTCGTGCGCGACGAAGTAATAGGGGCTGACGCGGGCGCGGCCGTTCATGGAAACGATCTCGTCGTTTTCCGCGACGTAGTCCTGCCGCGCGAGCGCGCCCTTGGCGAAGCGCATGAGCACGCTCGGGTGCGTGGCGAAATCGGCGAGCGCCTGCCGCACGAAGCGGCTCCATTCCTCGGCGGGCATGTCGCTGCCGACGTGGACGCCGCGCGCGCCCCACGCGAACTCGGAGAAGCCAGAAATCTTGAGGACGAGATCGCGCTGCTTTTGGCTGAACTTGTCCATCTCCGCCCACGACTGGATTTCCAGCCCCGGGATGACGGCGTGAATCGGCAGCGGCGCGGGATCAAGCACCCAGGAGTAGGGGATGACGCCTTGGAGAAGCTTTTGGCCCTTCTCGCCGATTTCCTGGCGCCAAAATTCCTGCAAAGGGCGCGACCAAAAGAGCGCGAGCCAGAGTTTCTCCTCCAAGTAGGGCTTGAGCGGCGGGGTGAGCGGCTGACCGGGCTGCCAGCCGGCCCGGAATTTCTCCAGCCGGGGGTAGTCGAAGGCCTCGAAGAAGCGGTAGGCGGGTCGGTCGCTGGGCGTGTAGTCCTCGACCGACTTGACACGGTCCGCGCCGACGAGCCATTCCATCTCGGGGCGATAACCGGCGCTTTCCTCGGAGATGAGGACGTCACCCTCCGGCAGGATGCTGGCGAAGCCATCGCGCATGCCGCTCGCGCCGCCGAGGATGGGGTCACCCAGTGCGGCGTACGTTTCCGCCAGCCACGCGGTGAGGCCGATGCCGCCGGGCACAGAGTCGAGCTCGCTCAGGGCGAAGCCTTCCTCGGTGAGGATAAGGTCCGGGCGGATGACGGCGGGGACGTGGCCCTTGACCTTGTCGTGGCGCGAGAGAGCGACGAGCTCGGGCGGTTTGCCGGCGTCGAGTAGCGTGGCAACCCAGGGGTGGGCCTTGCCCGCGGCGCTTTGGCGGTAGAGCAGGTTGCAGGCGGTGTTGAACCGGTGCAGGACGAGGCCCAGTTTTCCCAGCAGCGCGGTGTGCGCCGGCGACATGGCGAAGGCCTGCGGCGCAACGCGCCAGGTTTTCTCCGCGAAAAGGCCGGCGGCCGGCATGCGGTCGCGCACGAAATGGGCGCGTTCGAGCAGCGTCATGAGGTCTCCACGGTGACATAGATCGTGGCGAGCGCAAAAGAGGATTGCGGCGGTTTCTGTAGCGGCGGTCTGTGACGGCCCGGGGGATCGGTGCGTTTTCGCACACCGGTCGGCAGTCATAGACCGCCGCGACAAAAATCTCTAGGTTGCGAACATGGCGGACGATCCATTTGCCGTGTTTGCGCTGGAATCCCGGCCGGCGCTGGACAGCGAGGCGCTCAAGGAGCGCTTTGCCAAGCTGACAGCGGAGCAGCATCCCGACAAGTTCTCACAAGCCGGCGAGGCGGAGCGTGCTGAGGCTGAGGCGCGGTATGCAGCGGCGAATCGCGCGTACCAGACGCTGATCGACCCGCGCGCGCGGCTGCTCGCGCTCTATGAGCTAACGAAGGGCGAGAAACCGCGCGACGTGCAGCGGATTCCGCCGGGCACGATGGACCTGTTCGTCGAGGTGGGACAGGCATGCCGGGCGCTGGATGAATTCCTCGAGCGCAAGCGCGCCGCCACCGGCCGACTGGAGAAGGCGGGGCTGGCGGGCGAGGAGCTGTCGCTCCAGGACAACCTGATGACCCTGCGCGCCAAGCTGGAGACGCTCGCCGGCGCGCTGGAGGAGGAGCTGGACAAGCTGGATGCGCGGTGGCGTAGGGGCGAGCGCGATCTCAATGCGCTGGAGGCGGTTTACCGGAAATACTCGTATCTCGCGCGATGGCGGCAGCAGTTGGAAGAAAGGGAGATTGCGCTGCTGACGGGGGAGTAGATGGGCTAACCCTGCAGCCGGTAGCCGTTGACCTCCGGGCAACGGAGCCATGCGAGGGCGAATCAACCTCATCCCTGTTCGACTCCGTCGCCCGGAGGTCGACGGCTACCGGAGAACTAATCGTCGGCGAGAAAAAGCGCCTCGACTCGCTTGTGAAAGAGTCGCGCGATCTGGATGGCGAGCGGCAGGCTGGGATCGTAGCGGCCGGTCTCAATGGCGTTCACGGTCTGGCGGGAGACGCTCAGCTTCTCGGCCAGGTCGGCCTGACTCCAGCCGCGGTCCGTGCGGAGCTCGCGCAGGATATTCCTCATCGGCGCAGGATGAGTCGCCCGAGGCCGACAACGATGAACGTTGCGCACATGACTGGCCAGATCGTGAACATGCTCAAACGCGGAAAACCCACGCCTTCCAGGAAACCATAGGTGAAGGTCAATCCCGCGGTTACGCCGGCGACAACGACGACGTTTTCAAGCATCTGCAAGCGCACATATTCGTCCAGGCGTCGGACGTGCCGCACGATCGCGGCTAAGGCGAGGAAGAAAGGAATCATGGGCGTCAGCACGATGGCCGTTTGCACGGGACCATTGTGGAGACGATTCGCGATCTCGATCGAGATGATCAAAACGGCAGCGTAGAGAAAGAAGACGGCAATCATCTCGCTGAGATAGCGGAAGAGGAGCTGACGCTCGCGAGGTGAGAGTTGGTTCATGCGAGGTGGCGATGGGTCATGGATTCTCGATGTCAAGGTTACTTGACATAGAAATGTAAAGGGTGTCAAGCGTGCTTTACATAGAATCACCCAAGGTAGGGGCGGGGCGCTCCAGAAACGCCATGGCTAGGCCGAGAGCAATTGGCGGTTGCCGTTCGGCGTCCGGGCGAGGGATGCGGGAGAGAAGCGCGTCCTTCGCCCGGAGATCGCCGGCTACCTGAAGGAGGCGAACGCGAACGCTGCGGAACCCGGACAGAAAACGCGCGGCCCTGCGGCCGCTTGCCTTTACTCGAACACGATGGCGACCTTACCGGACTGGCCCTTGTCGGCGATGTCGTAGGCTTCGGCCGCTTTTTCGAGCGGGAACTTGTGGGTGACGGTGATCTCGGGATGGATGTTCCAGCGCGAGAGCCGCTCGGCCAGTTCGGACATGTGGCCGAGACTGGTGACCCACGAGCCGTAGATCGTAATCTGCGGATGGATGAGGTACGGCGAGACGTCGAACTTGATGTCGTTGCCTTCGCCGACGAACGCGACGCGGCCCCACTGGCGGGTGCCCTTGAGCGCGAGGAGGCGGGCCGGGCCGGCGCCGGAGCAATCGACACTCGCCTCGCAGCCCTTGCCGTTGGTGATCTTCATGATCGCGTCGAGCGCGCCGTCGTTGCTGATGACCTCATGGTCGATCAGGCCGAGCTTTTTGCCGAGCGCGAGCCGGTCGGCGCTGGTGTCGACGCCGATGATCTCGCTGGCGCCGAGCGCGCGGCCGAGCATGGCGGCGGCGAGACCGACGGGACCGAGCCCGGTGATGAGCAGGCGGTCGCGGCCGTCGAGCTTGATCCGGGTGATGGCTTCCCACGCCGTGCCGAAGCCGCAGGCGACGAGCGCGCCGTCGAGATAAGTGAGGTTATCGGGCAGGTGCACGCAGGTGTTTTCCTCCGCCAGGAGGTAGGGCGCGTGGCCGCCGTTGCGCTGCCAGCCGTAGGCCGCGCGGGCCTCGTTGTGGCAGGAAATCATATAGCCGGTGCGGCAATCGTCGCAGCACCCGCAGCCGCTGATGTGATAAAGAATGACGCGGTCGCCGACCTTAAATTCCTTACAGTCCGGGCCGACTTCGACGATCTGGCCGCAGGGCTCGTGACCGGCGATGGTGCCGGGCTGGTAGCCTTCGGGACCCTTGCCGAGGTGTGCGCGGTAGATGGCGCGGATATCGCTGCCGCAGATGGAGCTGGCCTTCATCTTGACCACGACCTGGCCGGGGCCGGGCTTGGGGACGGGAAACTGCTTGAACTCGACGGTGCTGTTGCCGGGCAGGATGACGCCGGTCATGGTGGCGGGGGCGGTGGTCATAATTGGTGGGTAGGCAGTATACTACGGAGGCGTGATTTTGCCATCGACATCCCAGAGCGCTTCCCAGGTCTGGCCCTCTTTCCAAAGGAAGACCTGGCCTTTGATCAGGCGGCAGTTTTTGTCGATCGCGGCCAGCTCCTGCATCTCCGCGTCGGTGATTGGGGCGGAAACAGCGGCTTGGAGATTCGCAAGGTAGTTGCGGCGCTTGACGGAAAAGGGGATGACGACCTCGCCGCGCTGAATGCCCCACTTGAGACAGACGATGGCCGGATGTACGCCGAGGCGCTCGGCAATGCGGACGATGACGGGGTCTTCCATGTCCACCGTGTCCTCTGGCGTACGGTCGCGCTCCGGCCGGCCCGGTGAGCCGATGGGGCTGTAGCCGATGGGCACGAGGCCGTTGTCCGTGACAAATTCGAAGAGCTCCTTCTGCTGGAAGTGCGGATGCATTTCCATTTCGTTTGCCTCAGGCTTGATCCGCGCGTCGCGCAGAATGAGCTTGAGCTTGGGGATGGTGACGTTGGAGGTGCCGATGGCGCGCACGAGGCCGCGTTCCTGCAGGCGCTCCATCTGCCCCCAGGTGGCCATGTATTCCTCGTGGATGTAGGCCTTGGCGTCGGGGTTGTGGTAATCAGGCGCGCAGCCGGGCGGATGAAAATTGGGGAAGGGCCAGTGAACGAGGTAGAGGTCGAGGTAGTCGAGTTGCAGGTCGCGCAGCGATTTCTCGCAGGCCTTTTCCACCTCTTTGTGCTGGTCGTTCCAGACTTTGGAGGTGACCCAGAGGTCGCTGCGCGGCACACCCCCGGCCATGATCTTCGTCAGCGACGGCCCGATGAGATGCTCGTTGCCGTAGACCGAGGCGCAATCGAAATGGCGGTAGCCGACCGAGGCCGCGTCGAGCACGGCGGCCGCGATCTGGTCGCCCGTGACCGCGTCCGAACCGAAGGTGCCAAGCCCCACGACAGGAATCTTCGCGCCGGATTTCAGGGTGCGCGTGGGAACGGACTTCGGATCGATAACGTCGCTCATGGGAGGGGAAGCATGGCAAAGTTTCGCGATTTCGCAAGGAGCCTTGTTCCCGCGCGCAGGACGACGAAGATGGGCTGCGCCCAGCGTAAAATGAGACTCGCGCGGCGTGGACTTCCTGCGTGCGAACCGGCACGATGCGGCCGTGAGCGCCCAAGCCGATTCCGATCCGTGGTTGAGACTGATTGCCTTTTTCAAGCTGGTGAAGTCGGTGCTCTTCGTGGCGGCCGGGGTGGGCGTGCTGAACTTCTTCCACCAGGACGTGGCCGGGCGGTTGCAGCACACGCTGGATCATCTGCATGTCGATCCCGACAATCGCTACGCGCAGATGCTGCTCGTCGAGGTCGGGAAAATGACCGACACGAATCTGAAGCTGGTGGGGCTGAGCCTGGTCTCGTTCTTCTACGCCGGCCTGTTCGGCACAGAGGGCGTGGGGCTGTTCCTGCGCAAGCGTTGGGCGGAGTGGTTCGTGGTGATCGTGACGGGCTCGCTGCTGCCGCTGGAGATTTACGAGATTTTCCACAAGTTCGGCGGGTGGAAGGTTGCGGTGCTGGTGATCAACCTTGCGATCATCGCCTATCTCATCACGGTGATCCGACGGAAGCAGAAGTAGCTGCGACCGCGCGGCCGCGCGGAAAAGGTGGCCGGCACGAGCATCCTTGCAGTCACACCGGCCGGCCGTTTCACGCGAGGGAGTTTGTGCCGGGGGAAGCGCGCCCGCAATCCAAGGCCGCTTACTTTACCTTGGCCGCGGCCAGGTCCTTGCCGGCGAGCAGGTCGGTGAGCTGCTGCGAGAGCACCTGCTTCATGTTGGGATCGTAGCCGACGTGCACGGCCTGGATCCTGCCGTGCTTGTCGATGAGGACGGTTTGCGGGATGGAGTTGGCCAGGTAGGATTTGTTCACCTTGCCGTCCGGATCCAGCAGCACGGGAAAGGCGAGGCCCTTCCCTTTTTGGAAAGCGGTGATGTCGGCCGCGTTTTCCTTGTCGTTGACGGCGTAAAAGACGACGCCGCGATCGCGCAGGCTGGCGGTGACCTGCGTCACGTTCGGCAGCGAGGCGACGCACGGCCCGCACCAGGTGGCCCAAAAATCGAGCACGACCACCTTGCCGCGCAACGAGGCGAGCGACACGTCCTTGCCGTCGAGGGTCGTGGCGGTAAAGGCGGGCGCGGGCTTGCCCACCAGCGCGTGCGTGGGGCGCGGGAAAAACTCGGTCGTAAGCTGCGCGTCTGGCGGCGCATGGAAGATGAAGGTGTCAGGCGCAAGCGGCTGGTCGAACTTCCAGTTCGAGAAGGTGGTGAGCCGGTTCATGGTCATGCTGTTGACGTTGGCATTGGCCGGGAGGGACTTCTTCTGCTCGGGGGTGAGACGCCTGAGAGTGGCGCTCATGTCCATGCTGGACCGCACCTGGAGCAACACGGGCGCGGCGGCATCCGTGGCCAGCCACAAGTCCGTGGTGTACGGCATGTTGACGAGCTGCACGTGATGAGCCGGGGTTCCGTTCAGTTGCTCGATGCCGAGGTCCTGGCTTGATTTCAGGTTTTCGTCGAAACCGGCGAGAGGATCCCTGCGCAAAAAGGTGTCGATTCCCATGCTCAGCGGCGTGCCCTCTGCCATGGCGAAACCCGGCGGGTCTAACATCGTGGAGACATCCGCCGGCGCCTCGATGGAGGTGTACTTGTGCAGGATGGGCGAGTAGGTGACCAGGTGCTTTCCGTCGCTAATGAGCTCGCCGCCCATCATGCCGGACTGCAAGACGAAGGACAAAGAATTGGGGCGCGACACGGCGAGGTGGAAGGTGGAATCCATCTCGTTCTTCATGCCAGTCATGGCAATGTTCAGCGTAGAGGCGATGTCGACCTCCATGGTGTTCCTGGCGGCGTAGAAGGCGGCGGTGGCCGCGAGCGCGTCGTGGACCTTTGGGTCGAGCTTGACCAGCGCATCGGGCGCCGCCAGGGCCGGCGCGGTGGAGCTTATAGCCAGCAGGAGCAGAAGAACGCGACGGAGCATGGTGGCCGCAGTTTGTCGAAATAAGGCGGCATTGCGAGCTATGCTTCGAAGGCAGCTGGAAACAAGCGACCCGGCTCGTTAAGGCGGCCAGGACGACCAAACGAAATGCAGGTTGTAGCGGCAGTCTGGGACCCCGACGGATATGCCACGGCGGAGGGCCTGCACGGCGTCATGGACCGCCGCTACAACTGCACCTAGTGCAGGTAGGTATTGAGCAGGTTCTCGAGATACTCCTGCTTGCCGCTCACCAGCTTGGGCTCGCCCAGCTTGCCGAGGACGAGTTTCTCGAGTGCGGGTAGAGTGGCCGTCCGGGTCTCGATTTCCTTGCCGTAGCCGGTGTCGAAGCTCCCGTAACGCTGGGCGAGGAAGCCGTCGAGCTTGCCGTCGGCGATGATGCGGCGGGCGATCTTGAAGGCGAGCGCGTAGGCATCCATGCCGCCGATGTGGGCGTGGAACAGGTCCTCCAGGTCGATGGAGGGCCGACGCAGCTTGGCGTCGAAGTTGAAGCCGCCCGAGCCGAGCCCG
>CAJCIA010000050.1 GCA_903970275.1 Betaproteobacteria bacterium | reverse complement strand
CCGGTCGCGAAAACGCCGCCGTCCATGACCATCGTTCCTCCGGTCACGTCGAGCCAGCGACTTGCCCCGGCCGCCACTGCGACCGTGGGTGCGCTCGCCGGCGTCGTCGTGGCCCGGGAACTCAGCCCCTCTAAAGCTCCTATGGAACCGACGCCTCCCACACCCGTTACGCCACCGCCCACCCCCAGTGTTCCCCCGCCGGCCGCCGTGTCGCCGCGATCTTCCGGCGTCATTGCGCCGCCGCCCGTCAAGCCGCTCACGGCGCGCCTCGATACGCCCCCGCCCACGGCGCCTCCCGCGCCTCCGACACCACCTAGGACGGGCGCCGTGACCATCGCGCCCCCGCGCCGCACGCAGTCGATTCCGCAGGATGCCCTGCCCAAGCAGGTCACGCCCACGGCGCCACCGCCCGTCGCCCGGCCGGTTCTGCCCGGGGCCGCCGCGTCCTCAACCCCGCCGCCCACTCCGGTGGTCAAGCCGGTTCTGCCCGGCGCCGGTGGACCGCCTCCAACGCCTCCGCCCACGGTCAAACCAATCGTCTCTGCGGTTGGCGCGCCGCCGGTGGCGACCCCGGTCGTCAAGCCCGTTCTCCCTGGTGCAGTGGCAGCCACCCCTTCCGCCACGCCGACGGTCAAACCCGTGCTGCCAACTGGTGTTGCGCCCGTAACGCCCGTGGTCAAGCCCGTGCTGCCCGGCGCGATGTCGGCCAAGCCCGGTGTGGTTCCAGTTGTTCCGGTCACGCCCGGGGCGATCAAGCCGGTGTTGCCGGTGACGCCCGGGGCAGTGGCTCCGGTTACCCCCATGACCCCCGGCGCGGTGACGCCGCCCGCACCCGGAGCGCCGCTTAAACCGGCGGCCGCTGTAGCCGCGCCCGTCACCAAGGGCAGCGACAAGACCGGCACCCAGGCCGTCAAGACACCGCCGCCCAAGGAAACCGCCCGCATCACGGTCAAGCCCAGCCTGCCGACCGCGAAGCCCGTCGTCGCAGTGGCAGGTGTCACACCGGTGGCCAAGCCGGCTGTCGCGGGTGCCACCGCCGTTGCGGCCGGAGCCGCTGCGGGAGCCGCGGTTTCCGCGCGCAAGCCCGACGCAGTGCCGGTGGCCGGGATCCCCGTTTACCAGGAGGAGCAATCGACCACCCTGACCACCTCGCTGGCCGGTGTCCTCGCGCTGCTCACTTGGGGCACGGCCGGGATTTTGATCGCTAGCTATTGCAATCTTCTCTGATACGTTGTCGTCAGGAAAAAACAGACATGAGTACCAACGTAGCCTCCATCCGCACCACCGATTTTGAACAGGAAGTCGTCAAGTCCGACAAGCTCGTCATCGCCGACTTTTGGGCGGAATGGTGCGGTCCCTGCAAGATGATCGCGCCGCTGCTGGATGAGATTGCTCGCGAGTTGCCGGACAAGGTCAAGATCGTCAAGGTCGACGTTGAGGCCGAGCCGCAACTGGCCCAGCAATTCGGCATCTACAACATCCCCACCCTGCTTTTCTTCAAGGACGGCAAGGTCAAGGAACAGGTTGTCGGCACCGTTGCCAAGAAGGTGCTGGTGGAAAAGATCAACTCCCACGCCTGAGCGGCGTTTGGTTTTCGGCCCCTCGCGGGTATGGCGTAAAGGTAGCGCGCGTCCTTCCCAAGGATGAAGTTGGAGTTCGATTCTCCATACCCGCACCGGACCGCGCTAGGTTGCGCACAAGCTTGATACTCTTCCCGCGGCAAACAGAACGACTTATACCGATCCTGGCAGATGAGAGGCGATGGTGTTTCGCCATCTTTCCGAAGATCTGCTAAGGACAAGGCCCGCCGGCGTCCATCCATCATTTCGCGGTGCATCTCGTTCAAATTCTCCTGTTGGGAATCGTCCAAGGGGCGGCGGAGCTTCTGCCCGTCTCCAGTTCCGCCCACGTCATCATCGCGGAGAAATTAATGGGGCTCAACCCCTCCAGCCCGGAGATGACGTTTCTGCTCGTCATGCTTCACACCGGAACGATGTTTGCCGTTATCGCATACTTTTGGCGCTCGTGGGGCAGCCATTATTTCGGTAGTGCCGCGCTTTTTCGCCAGACCTTGGGCAATATCGTGGTTGCTTCGTTCGCCACCGGAATCGTCGGGCTCGGGCTGCAGTGGATAATCGAAAAGGTCTTCCTCCGTGGTCAGCCGAAAGCGGAAGTGGAGACGCTTTTCTCGCAGCTTCCCCTCATTGGCGGCGCCTTGTTGGCCGCAGGTCTGTTGATCATCTACTCCGGCACTCGGGAAGAGGGGCAGCCTGGGCGAAAAGAGGTTCGGCCGCGGGCTGCCCTGGTCGTCGGGCTGGTTCAGGGACTTTGCCTGCCCTTCCGCGGTTTTTCCCGGTCCGGTGGCACGATATCGACGGGACTTTTGCTCGGTCTGGAACGGCGCCGGATCGAGGAGTTCAGCTTCGCGCTCGCCGTGGTTCTGACACCGCCCATCATCGCAAAGGAACTGCTCCGCCTGCTCAAGGCACATCCGGAATTGAAGCAATCCCGCCAGTTCCTCCATCTCTTCGAGCCGGGACTGCTCGGGATGGTTTGCAGTTTCGGGGCGGGTCTTCTTGCGCTGTGGCTGCTCTCGCGCGTGCTGGAGGAAGGCCGCTGGAAGCTCTTTGGCTCTTATTGCCTTGCTGCCGCCGCCGCGGTTTTTGGTTTGGCCCACGCGGGCTATTAGCCTGCGGGCGTGTGACGCTGGCTTGGAGGGTCGTTGACCTTTCGGCCCGGGCGGAGCAGCAACAACGAGAATGCCACGCAAGCGATGACGCCGCCCCAATGCAGGGGCAGGAACATCAGCGGCGTCGTGCTGTGCCGCAGGACGACGATGCCGTCACCAAGTGGAATGATCGCGCCGAGCAGGAGGCAAAGCCCGACGGCCCGGCGGTCACGCAAGAGCGTGAAGACCAGCGTCAGCGCGCCGAAGGCCACGTCGCGCACGGCGGCCACGGTGACGTAGGTGTCGGTCGGCCCGCCCGCCAGCGGAATGCCGAAGAGCTTGGCCGCATCGGCGTTATCGAGGATGAAGCCGAAGCCCACCGCGACAAGCGCGAGGCTCGCCAGCAGCGCGAGCAGGAAAGCCCACGATTCGAGAACGTTGCTTTTCATTAAGAGCCTTGCCCGTTCTGCAGTTGCTTGACGAGGTCGCGGATATGCTCAACGCGCCGCAGACCCCAGAAGATGACCTCGGCATCCGCCCGCGCTGCGGTCGAAAACTCGATGTCGCCGATGCCGAAAATGTTCGAGCGCGCCGCGATGCTGCGGATGTCGGCGATGCGCAGCTCGCGCGAGCTGCGGCTGAAGAGCCCTTGCTGAACGCTCACGCGCCGGTTGGTGACCTGGAACCGCGTGGTGTTGCGTGACCAGAAGACATGGATGAGGAACGGAATCCCGATCAGGACCACCGAGAGCAGCACGCCCCAGAAGAGCTCCCCCGTCCAAAACCAGAGCGTCGGCCGGCCGGTCCAGAGAACCTGCTCGTCCGGCGCGGGGGCCGAGGACGGCAAGGCCGGCGGAACGGGCGCGGGCGCCGCAGCGGCGGTGGGCAGCGGCGGCACGGCGGCCCGCTCGGGCACCTGGAGCAGCGGCGCAATGTTGTGCAGCGGCAGCCAGTCGGCATTGCCTTCCTCCCAATAGAGGGTGAGGGCGTCGATGCGGCGCGTCTGCCAGAGCTCGATTAGTTGCGCCAAGGTGTATGGACCCGCGGACGAGCCCTCGAGCAGGAGATAATACATGGTGCGAAGAACGAGCGGTCCAAGACTACATTAGTGCCCGCTCAGGACGAGGCAATCGAAGGCTGCACGCCGCGGGGCTTGGCCGAGCCGGGCCGGACCGGCTCGGGCGGGAAGATGCTGCGATAGTTCGGCGCGTGGACAAGCTTGCCGGAGACCAGACAGCGCCATGCCGGCATAAAAAGGTGAAACGCCGCCAGTCCCAGCATCCCGCCAAGCGGCGGCGCCAGGAAGTATAGCCACTGCGCATTCCACACACCGCTGACCAGCGCCGGCCCGAAGCTGCGCGCGGGGTTGAGGCTCGTGCCGGAGATCGGCGCCTCCTGCCAAACCATGGTAGCCACCACCAGCCAGTTCATCAGCGGCGTCCAGCGATGCAGCCGGTGACTGCTCACGAAAACGAAGATGAGGAAGACGAGCACGCCGGTCAGCACCACCTCGCAATCAAAGACGATCCAGAGCGGCCAGCCCTCGCCCGGCAAGGTCATGCCATTGCCGACAGAGGCGGCATGACCACGCCACACCAGCACGAGCGCGATCGCCCCGGCCATGCCGCCCAACATCTGCGCCATCACGTATCCCGCCAAGTCACACAGGCGCATCTTCCCGGCGAGCCAGAAGGCGAGGGAGACGGATGGATTGATGTGCGCGCCGCTCAGCCGGCCCAGCGGCGAAAGCGCGACCAGCGAGCCGCTGCCCGCGAAGAGCAGGCCATTGATCAGCAGGCGCGTGCCGGGACTGGGAATCCAATGCGCCATCGGCAGGTCCTTCGCGAAGTCGAAAACGACGGCGCTCAGGCCAAAGAAGACCAGGCACGCAGTGCCGAGAAACTCGGCGGCGTACTCGGGCCAATGCCAGCGGCGTTCGGCCGCCTCCGGGGTGCTCTCCATGGCGCGAGGAGGGTGCCGGACGTTGCCGGAGCGAACAAGGTTGAAGCGGCGGGCGATGCGCTTACCTTGCCGTAACCAACCGCTGCCTACACTGGAGCGTATGAAGGATATGAATCGAAAAGAATTTTTGCTCGGCTTGGGTGGTGTGACCGCGGTCATGGCCACCCCGTGGCTGGGTCGCCTGACCGGGCTGATCACCGGCGTGACGACTCCCTCGGAGGGCGGTTTCGTCCGCGTTCGGCTCATGGGTGAGAACGGCCAGCTGACCCCGCCGATGGACGTGCCGAAGGTGGTCAAGAGCGATGCGGAGTGGAAAAAGCAGCTGACCGCCGAGCAGTACCAGATCGCGCGGGGGAAGGGGACCGAGCCGGCATTCTGCGGGGCCTTCTACGACAATCACAAGGACGGCATTTATCACTGCGTCTGCTGCAACCTGCCGCTCTTCCAGTCCAACACGAAGTTCGATTCCGGCACCGGCTGGCCCAGCTTCTTCCAGCCGATCGCCAAGGAGAACGTCACCACGCACGAGGACCACAGCTGGGGCATGGATCGCACGGAGATCGAGTGCACGCGTTGCGACGGCCACCTGGGCCATGTCTTCGACGACGGTCCCGCGCCGACCGGGCTGCGCTATTGCCTCAACTCGGCCGCGCTGGTCTTTGTCGCCGCGGGCCACGAGGTCGCGGAGAAGCAGCCGCAGCTCGCGACGGCGGCTTTTGCGGCGGGCTGCTTCTGGGGATCGCAGGAAACCTTCGAGCACGTTCCCGGCGTGGTCGACACGACGGTTGGTTACATGGGCGGCACGCTCAAAAGCCCTACCTATGAGGACGTCTGCACCGACTTGACCGGCCATGCCGAGACAGTGCAGGTGAAGTACGATCCCGCGCAGGTCTCGTACAGCAAGCTGCTCGATATCTTCTGGGCCAATCACGACCCTACCACGATGAACCGCCAAGGCCCGGACGAAGGCACGCAATACCGCTCCGTGATCTTCTACTACACGCCCGAGCAGAAGGCGGAGGCGGAGGCCTCGGAGAAAGCAGCGCAGGCGCACTTTACCCGGCCCATCGTCACGCAGCTCGTGGCCGCAACCACCTTCTGGAAGGCGGAGGATTATCACCAACACTACGACGACAAGAACGGCATGGTCTGCAAGCCGTTCGTTTCCTCGCTGGCGAAATAGGGATTGGAGGTAGTCGGCGTCGGCCCGACGCCGGTCGCGCCCGAGAGAGTCCGTTCGAGAAAAGCGCATCCCCTGCGCGATCCTCGAAACGTGCTTGATGCAGACATCGCGCGAAATTTGCCATCGATCGCGTGACGGACGACTCGTCCTCGATCGACCCGTTTCCCACGCGCCCGTCGTCGAGCGCGACGCCGGCTACCACGGATCATCTTCTCGAAACTAAGAGAAATCGCCGCTGTCCGCGCCGGGCCTACACGTTTTTAATACCGCCAAGGGCAGGGGGCGGGTTATAATGCAGGCTCTATCCGCATGAAGGAACGTTCCGGTTGGTTCAATTTTCGGCTCTGGGGCTTCATCGCATTCCTCCTGCTGGTGGTCGTCCCGGTGACGGTCTACCGCGGCGTCGGCACCGGCTTTTTCGCGCTCGTCACCCTCCTGGAGGTGATGCTGCTCTTCAACCTGCTCATCATCGTCCATGAGCTGGGCCACTTCCTGGCCGCGCGCTGGCGCGGGCTGAAGGTCGACAAGTTTGCCATCTGGTTCGGCAAGCCGATCTGGAAGCGCACGGTGGACGGCGTCGACTACATTCTCGGCTCGATCCCGGCCGGCGGCTACGTGGCGCTGCCGCAGATGGCGCCGATGGAGGCGGTCGAAGGCAAGACCGAAACGCCGCGCGAGGAGCTGCCGCCCGCCTCGCCCGGGGACAAGATCATCGTGGCGTTTGCCGGGCCGCTCTTCAGTTTCCTGCTGGCGCTTTTCTTCGCCACCATCGTCTGGATCGTCGGCAAGCCGACGACCTACTCCGAAAACACGACCACCATCGGCTACGTCATCCCCGGCGGCCCGGCCTACAACGCCGGCATTCGCGAGGGCGACGTCTTCAAGACGATCAACGGCCTGCCCGTGCGACGCTGGATCGGCGTGCCGGATGGCGTGACGTGGCGGCTCATGACGAGCACGCAGGGCCCGATTCCCATCGTGATCCAGCGCGATGGCGAGGAAAGGACTTTCTCCGTCACGCCGGAAGTGGACCCCGACGCGCCGCAGCATCACTGGTGGCAGCGCAGCGTGCCCCCCAAGATCCTCGTCGCCCCGGCGGAGGAGAGCATCGTCATCGGGAAGGTTTACGCGAACGGCCCCGCCTCGCTCGCCGGCCTGCAGGAAGGCGACCAGGTCACGGCGCTCAACGGTCTGGCGCTCCTCTCCACCGGCCCGATTGGCCAGCTGCTAAAGGACCATCCGGACAGCCCGATTCACCTGACGATTCGACGCGGCGGGGCGAGTTGGACCGCGACGTTGCAGCCCACGCGCCCGATCGCTCCCGCCAAGGGCGACGACGGCAAGCCGATGCCACCCGAGCTCGGCTTCGACGAGAAGGCCGATGCGGACGTGATCATGGTGCACCCGAACCCGTGGCTGCAGGTAAGCGAGTCGGCCAACGCCGTGCGCGGCACGCTGGCCGCGCTGCTGGCCCGTCACTCCAATGTCAGTGCCTCACAACTGAGCGGGCCGGTCGGCATCATGAACATTTTTTACGTCGTACTCAGCAGCGAGAACGGCTGGCGCCTCGCCTTGTGGCTGGCCGTGCTGATCAACGTTAACCTGGCCATGTTGAATCTTTTTCCCCTGCCGGTGCTCGACGGCGGCCACATCCTGCTTTCGGTCATCGAATGGATTCGACGCCGGCCGCTCAGCATGGCGATCCTCGAGCCGCTGCAGACCGCATGCGCTGTGCTGCTCATCGGCTACATGGCGTATATCACCTTCTTCGATGCGCAGGACTCCGGCCATCTGGCCTTGGGCGGCGGCGCGCCCGAGGAGATCAAGTTCGCGCCGCCCGACAAACAAAGGTAGCGGGCGCTCTCCGAGCGCTGGTCCCAGTAGAACCGTGTCCGCATCTGAGCGGCGCTCGGAGAACGCCTGGCTACCGCGGAATGCAAAAAGCATTTTCCCCGCGCCCGCTCCCGGCTAAAGTAGTTGCTTACCGCCATGGAGCCCACCCACTACTGCCACAATCCGTACCACTACCAGCGCCGCCTTTCCCGCGAGGTCAAGGTCGGCAAGGTGGGCGTCGGCGGCGCAAATCCCGTTCGCGTTCAATCGATGCTGACCTGCGACACCATGGACACGCGCGAGTGTGTGAAGCAGACGCTCGACCTGGTTAAGGTTGGCTGCGAAATCGTTCGCATCACCGCGCCGACGGTGAAGGACGCCGCCAATCTCAGGAATATCAAGGCCGAGCTGGCCGCCGCCGGCTGCGACGTGCCCCTCGTGGCCGACATTCATTTCAAGCCGGACGCCGCCATGGAAGCGGCCCAGTGGGTGGAGAAGGTGCGCGTCAACCCGGGCAACTTTGCCGACAAGAAGAAGTTCGCCATTCGCGAGTACACCGACGAGCAGTACGCGGAGGAGCTCGAGCGCATCGACGAGACCTTCAAGCCGCTGGTCGATCTCTGCCGCCAGCGCGGCATCGCCATGCGGATCGGCACCAACCACGGCTCGCTCAGCGACCGCATCATGAACCGTTTCGGCGACACGCCCGCGGGCATGGTGGAAAGCGCGGTGGAATTCGCCCGCATCGCGCGGAAGTACGACTACCACAACTTCGTGTTCTCGATGAAGTCGAGCAACCCGAAGGTGATGATCAACGCCTACCGGCTGCTGGCGGCGCGGCTGCTCGAACTGGGGCCGGACTGGAATTATCCGCTGCACCTCGGCGTGACCGAGGCGGGGGATGGCGAGGACGGCCGGATCAAGAGCGCGATCGGCATCGGCGCGCTGCTTGCCGACGGTCTGGGCGACACAATTCGCGTCTCGCTCACGGAAGACAGCGTGCACGAAATTCCCGTGGCGCGCGCGCTGGTCTCGCTCGCAAACCAGCACGTGAAGGATCAGCTTCCGCCGCAGCAGCCGCCGCTCAGCTTCGATCCCTTCATCTTCACGCGCCGGGCCTCGGAACCGATCACGCTCGGCGAGGGGAAGGCGGGCGGTCCGGAGGTTTCCACCCGCGTGGGCGCGACTGAGAACACCTTCAAGGCGATCGAGCACAAGCGTGCGCAACTGGGCGACCTGTTTCCCGACTTTGTCGTCGAGCGCGAATCGGTCATCGAGGTCGACCCGAACGATGGCCGCGCGCTCGAGTTTCTGGCGCAGTCGCCCGACGCGCACCTCGTCACGATCAAGGATGGCTGCACGCTTTCACCCATCGTGGCCTACCGCTACCTTGCGGCACAGATTCCCGCGAAGCACCCGATCCTGCTCAAGGACACCTTCACTCCGCCTGCCGTGGGCGCCGCACCGGACGTGCTGGCCACCATGCTTTCCGCCGCCTCGAACATCGGCGCGCTGCTCTGCGACGGCATCGGCGACGCCATCCTCGTCCGGGGGGAACCCGGTCCCGGCGCGAGCGTGCGGCTGGCGTTCAACATTCTCCAGTCGGTAGGTAACCGCATCTTCAAGACCGACTACGTGGCCTGCCCCTCCTGCGGCCGCACGTTATTCAATCTTCAGACGACCACGGCGAAGATCCGCGCCGCGACGAACCATCTCAAGGGCGTGAAGATCGCCATCATGGGCTGCATCGTGAATGGTCCGGGCGAGATGGCGGACGCCGACTTCGGCTATGTCGGCGGCGCGCCCGGCAAGGTGAACCTTTACATCAACAAGACGCCGGTGAAATTCAACATTCCCGAGGGCGAAGCCGTCGACCGGCTCGTTGACCTGATCAAGGAACACGGCAAGTGGTTCGACGCGCCAGCGGAGCCGGTGGCGGCCGCCTGAAGAGCAATCCATGCCGAGAAAATTGCGCGAAGTACTAAAATGAAAGTCGGTTATCTCAAGTTCATCGAATGGAACGAAGCTGATGGCTTGTTTATCGGCTACTGTCCCGACCTATTTATTGGCGGCGTCTGTCATGGAAAAAACGAGCAGCGGGTCTATGCGGAGCTTTGCCGAATTGTAGAGGGCGAGCTTAAGGAACGGCGTTCACGCAGAAATCCTCTTCCGCCCCGGGAAGCCGTGGTGGCTATTACGCTGACGGTCTAGCTGAGGCTGAATTCCGTCATCCATGGGCAAACGACGGAAGTCTAAGACCATTTCGGGAGCGCATGCCGACGCTGCGTTGGTGGCGGAACTCTCTATCCGGGACATCACGCAAACGTGGTGGTCCGCCTTGGTTCGTGCCGTCGTCATCGCCGTGGCCACGCTATGGATCTACTGGCCGGCGCTTCACGGCGGCTGGCTCTGGGATGACGACACGTACGTCACGGATAACCGACTGCTCCACAGCCTTTCCGGTCTCGGCACCCTCTGGTTTCAACCCGGCGCGTTTCGCGATTGGTATCCGCTGGAGGAAACGGCGCTTTGGCTCGAGTGGCATCTCTGGGGACTCGACACTTTGGGATATCATCTCGTCAACGTCGTCCTGCACCTCGCGAACGCGCTCCTCGTTTGGCGGCTGCTGAACCGCCTCGGGCTGCGCCTGGCGTGGGTGGGTGGCTTGCTCTTCGCGATTCATCCTGTGCAGGTTGAGTCGGTCGCGTGGATCTCCGAGCTGAAGAACACGCTCTCACAGCTCTTCATCCTGCTGGCCATGACGGATTGGCTCGATGCCGACGCGCGCTCAAATCCCCGCGCCGCGTGGCGAGCGCTGCTCTTCTTCACCCTGGCGGTTCTCTGCAAACTCTCCGTGGTGATGTTCCCGTGCATCATCCTGCTGCACGCCTGGTGGAAGCGCGGCCGGCTTGCGCCCGCTGACTTCAAGGCCAGCGCGCCGTTCTTCGCCGTTGCACTCCTATCCGGGCTGGTGACGACCGCCGCGGGAGTGTGGGGCCGGCAGTTTTCCCATCTGGCGCCTCACTTTCTTCCGCCGGATGGGGTTTGGGGACGGGTGGCGCTGGCCGGGCTCGCCTCCGCTTTCTATGTCTCCAAGGCGATCCTGCCCGTTCAGCTGTTGCCGGTTTACCCGTTGTGGCACATACATCCATCCTCGGTCCTGACATGGTTGCCCTGGCTTGGGTTTGCCACGGTGATCGCCTGGTGCTGGCACCAACGGCGCGGTTGGGGGCGGGCCGCGCTTTTCGGCCTCGGCTTCTTTTTCATCAACCTCCTGCCATGCCCTGGTTTTCTGCCCGCGCCCAACATGGGATACGCCTGGGTGATGGATCACTTTCTCTATCTGCCGTTGTTGGGGTTGATCGCGCTGGTAATGGCGGCAGCCGAACGGGTGTCGAATGCGCTGTCGCCTTCCACCCGTCGCGCGGCGGGCGCCGTCGCAGTGATCGTGCTGGTCGCGCTGGCGATCGAAAGCCGCTCCTACGCGCGGCTCTATCGCGATTCACGGACGCTCTGGACCTACACGCTCGCGCATAACCCGAGCGCGTGGCCCGGTCATAACAACCTCGGCAAGATTCTCCAGACTTCCGGCCGGCCCGATGAAGCGATCATCCAGTATCGTCAGGCGCTCGCCATCGAACCCGACTATCCGGAAGCGCATTATAACCTCGGGTTGGCGCTACAGCAGGTTGGCCACTTGCCCGACGCCATGGAGGAGTATGAACGCGCGCTGCAACTCAAGGGCGATTACGCGAAGGCGCGCAACGATCTCGGCAACGCACTTCTACAGGCCGGCCGCGCGCCCGAAGCAATCGATAATTACCGCCAAGCCTTACAGCTCAACCCCGGCTTCGCGGAAGCCCACAACGACTTGGGCAGCGCCTACCAGCGTCAGGGTCAAATTCCGGAGGCGCTGGTAGAATTCGAGACGGCGTTGCGCCTCGATCCGGAGGACGCGCAGGCTCATTTCAACCGCGCGCTCATCCTGCAGCAAACGGCGCGGCTGCCCGAGGCGATCGCGGAATATCGGCAGGCGCTCGCGCTCAAGCCGGACGACGCTCCCGCCCGGCAAAACCTGGACGTGGCGCTCCGCTTGGCTGGCGAGACGCCAGACGTGGTGAATGCAGGCACTGCCGCCACTCCGCCCAACGACGCGCAAAGCCATTACAACCAGGGCCTGCTCCTGCAGCGCTCGGGCCAGCTCACCGCCGCCGAAGAGCAATACCAGCAGGCGTTGCAGCTCAATCCGGACGATGAAAAAGCGCACTACAATCTCGGCACAGCGCTGGCACAATCAGGACAGTTTCCCGCGGCGACGAAGGAATTCCAGGAGGTGGTGCGGCTGGCCCCGAATTCCATCCAAGCTCGCAATAACCTGGCCGTCATGCTGGCCAAGACCGGCCGGATCTCCGATGCGGTGGAGCAACTGAAAGCCGCGCAGCAGATCGATCCGGCTAACGCCGAGATCGCCCGCAACCTCGCCAAGCTGGAATCGCTCCAGGCCAGCGGCGCCACCAGCCCGTAAGCTTGGCGGCAAACGGGGACCGCTACTTCGGCTGCAGGTAAACGTCCCCGCCCTGATCCGCAAACTCCTTCGACTTTTCCTGCAGGCCCTGCGCGACGGCGGCGGCCTCCGCGACCCCTTTTTCCGCCGCGTATTTCCGCACGTCCTCGGTGATCTTCATGGAGCAGAAATGCGGTCCGCACATCGAGCAGAAGTGGGCCGACTTCGCGCCTTCCTGCGGCAGCGTCTCGTCGTGGAAACTGCGCGCCCGTTCGGGATCGAGCCCGAGGTTGAACTGATCCTCCCAGCGGAATTCGAACCGCGCCTTGCTCAGCGCATTGTCGCGCTCGCTCGCGCCCGGGAAACCCTTCGCCAAGTCGGCCGCGTGGGCCGCGACCTTGTAGGCAATCACGCCCTCGCGCACATCGTCCTTGTTCGGCAAGCCGAGGTGTTCCTTGGGCGTGACGTAGCAGAGCATCGCGCAGCCGTACCAGCCGATCATCGCTGCACCAATCGCGCTGGTGAGGTGATCGTAGCCGGGCGCGATGTCGGTGGTCAGCGGCCCGAGCGTGTAGAACGGCGCTTCGGCGCACTGGCCGAGCTCGAGCTCCATGTTCTCCTTGATCAATTGCATCGGCACGTGTCCGGGCCCCTCGATCATCACCTGGCAATCGTGCTTCCAGGCGCGCTGCGTCAGCTCGCCCAACGTGGCGAGTTCGGCGAGTTGCGCCTGATCGTTGGCGTCCGCACCCGCGCCCGGCCGCAGGCCGTCGCCGAGCGAGAACGACACGTCGTACGCCTTCATGATCTCGCAAATCTCATCAAAGCGCGTGTAGAGAAAGTTCTCCTGGTGATGCGCCAGGCACCACTTGGCGAGGATCGAGCCGCCGCGGCTGACGATGCCACACATGCGGTGCGCGGTCATTGGCACATAGCGGAGCAGCACGCCCGCGTGGATGGTAAAGTAATCGACGCCCTGTTCGGCCTGCTCGATGAGCGTGTCGCGATAGAGGTCCCAGGTCAGTTCCTCGGCGCGGCCGCCGACTTTTTCCAGCGCTTGGTAAATAGGTACGGTGCCAATCGGAACGGGGGAATTACGAA
>CAJCIA010000049.1 GCA_903970275.1 Betaproteobacteria bacterium | reverse complement strand
CGGCGGTCGGTGACCGCCGACGCATAAGGGAAGCGCTTCGCTCCGGCGCCCGGCGGTCATAGACCGCCGCTACAGCGGAAGGCCCAATCCGTCGTCGGTAGGCGTCGACCTCCGGGCGACGGAGCCCGCTTCAGGGCCAGGACTCAAATCCGCGAAACGCTTTTACGACGCACCAGCGTTTCTTAAATGCATTTGCGGCGAGGGGGAACCGGTCGAGCAAAAGTCGCCAGGATTCACGCCGCCTCCTTCGCGCAACTCCGTTGCCCGGAGGTCGACGGCTACCGGCGGACAGGTTCGCCGTGCGGCCGTTCGCCACACGAACGCCGCCTACTCGCCCTCTTCAATCCCAAAGCTTGGCCCCGGCTTTGGCCCCTTCTTCTCACGCAACGCCTGCCGGATCTTCTCCAGCTCCTCGCTGCGGTCGTCCGTCTCCTCCCACACATCCTGGCTCACGAAGATTGGCGCCTTGGCCTGGATGGCGAGGACGAGGCAATCGCTCGGCCGCGCGTCGATCTCGATCACCTTTTGATGCACCTCGTTGCGCGCCGCCAAGATCAGCCGCGCAAAATAGGTGTTGCTGCGCAGTGCGTTCACCACCATCCGCTCCACCTTGATGTCGAAGGCATCGAAGATGAAGCCCACGAGCTCGTGCGTCAGTGGCCGCTCGTTATGCTCGCCGCGCATCGACATCGCGATCGCGCGGCCCACGCTCGGCTCCACGTGGATGACAAAACACTTCTGCTCGTTGCCGATGAAGATCGCCAGCGTGTGCTGGTCGGTCGGAAACACGCCGAACACCTCGACCCGCACGACATCCGAATTCACGCCTAACCTGTAGCACCTTGCCGCCCCCCTGACAACGGGGAGTGAGAAAACCACACGCGCCGCGCGGCGCCGGCTAAAGCAAACGGTACTCGCGCTGCACAACGGTCAGCCGAGCGCGATGCACGTACAGCGGCCGCGGCAGCGACGCATCCGCCGCCTGCAGTTGCGCCCAATCGCCGCGGAACACCGCGACATCGCGGCTGCCCGCGCCAAACACCGCCAGCTGGCTTTGCGCCGGCGAGCGCTCCCAGTGGTCGAGCGTCACGCTGATGCTCGCGCTCATGGCAAAGAGAAAAAGCGTCAGCAAACTGCCAACGCGGATGGTTCGATTCAGGCCCACGCGCCACATCATGACAAAAAACCAGTCAGCGGTGAAGTCGCATTTGCGTGACGTGTGGGTGAACCCAATCCCACCTCCCACGCCGCGCGGCCCGCGTCCACCGCATCGCGAAACGCCCGCGCCATGCGCGAGGGATCGCCCGCAGCCGCCAGCGCCGTATTCACCAGCACGCCATCCGCGCCCAGCTCCATCGCCGCCGCCGCGTGCGAGGGCGCGCCCAGCCCTGCGTCGATGATCACTGGCACCGTCGCCTGCTCGATGATGATCTCCAGTTGCCCGCGCGTCTCCAGCCCGCGATTGCTGCCGATCGGCGAGCCCAGCGGCATCACCGTCGCCGTTCCCACGTCCTGCAGCCGCTTCGCCAGCACCGGATCCGCGTTGATATAGGGCAGCACCGTGAAGCCCTCCTTCACCAGCTGCTCCGCCGCCGCCAGCGTCTCGATCGGGTCCGGCAGCAGGTAGCGCGGGTCGGGATGAATCTCCAGCTTAACCCACATGGGCAAACCGGCCGCCGCCGCCAGCCGCGCCAGCCGCACCGCCTCTGCTGCGTTCATTGCGCCGCTCGTGTTCGGCAACAGCAGGTACTTCTTCGGGTCGATGAAATTAAGAATATCCGCGTAGGGATCATCCTTCCCGGAAAGATCCGCGCGTCGCAGCGCCACCGTCACGATCTCCGTCCCGCTCGCCTCCAGGCATTCCGCCATCGCCTGGTTGGACGAAAACTTACCCGTCCCCACCAGCAGCCGCGAGCCAAACGTGCGCCCCGCGATCGTCAATCCAGTCATGCCCACGAATCTACCCCCGCCTCGCCGCCGCGCCATCCGCAAAATCGCGGAGGGCCGCCGATCACCAAGCCATATATTGGGAAGTCTGTCTAATCCGCCTGCCCGCTTCGGTAGCCGCCGACCGCCGGGCGGCGGAGCGCGCCCCGCGCGCGGAATACAGTTCATCCGCCCGCCGCTGCTCGTGACAAATTAGATCGCGCGGCCGATTCCGGTCGCGGCGCTCCCTCCGCCGCCCGGCGGTCGGCGGCTACCGAAAATGCGTCGTCCGAAATGCTTTCGTTTTCTCTCATTCCCAAGCGCTATTCGAGAACGAGAGCCAAACCAATCCATTCCGTTAGTCCCGTTGCTCCCGCGTCATTCGTCCTTTCCCCTCAATTAAGAATCCCATCCCACCGCACCGATAACCCGCCTAGGCGCCACCGCCCGCACCACCGCCATGCCTAGCCTCGCCAAGACTCTCATCCGCGAAGTCGTCCTCCGCACCCCCTACGTTAATGACCGCTTCCTGGAATGGGAATTTCGCCGCCGCCAGCAAAGCTTCCGCGGAATCTACGCTACCTTCGCCGAGGCCACGCTCGCCGCGCCCACCGGACCGCTTGTCGGCTACAACCACAAGGAAATCGCGCTCGTCGCCGAGGGCCAACTGGACTCCCTCCACCAGGGCGATTACCCCATCCTCTTCTGGCTCGCGCCCCTCATCGGGCACACCGCGCACCTCTTCGATTTGGGGGGCAACATCGGCATCGCCTACTACGTCTACCGCCACTACCTCACCTACCCCGACGCGCTGCGCTGGACCGTCTGCGACGTCCCCGCCACCGTCGAGGCCGGCCGCAACCTCGCCGCGGAAAAAGGCGAGCGCCAGCTGCACTTCACCACCGACCGCGCCGAGGCCGACGATGCCGACATCTACTTCACTGCCGGCGCGCTGCA
>CAJCIA010000048.1 GCA_903970275.1 Betaproteobacteria bacterium | reverse complement strand
CGGCGGTCTATGACCGCCGAGGGCATGCGAAGGACGGGGCGAAAAAGCCAACGGCTCAGACCGCCGTCACCGGAGGAACGGTGCGCGATGGTGCTCGCCGTTGACGCTTTTGCGCGTGGGTGGGTAGGCTGCGGCGTGGCCGTTCGTGCGAGAGAAAACTGGCGGGCTTACTGGGGGCGTTGGTACCTGCCGGCTACGGATAAACCGCGGCTGGCTGACTTTTCGGCGGGGCATGGCATGCTGTTCCTGAGCCTTTGCCTGCTTTGCCTGAACATGGGCGAGTGGATCGGCCGTGACGACAAGAGCCGGTCATCCGCCCACTCGTTGAATTTCTTAATGGTGGTCGTGCTGGTCGTTAATTCCCTCGCGCAGGGCTTTTGCTGGTCGCAACCGACCACGATCGTGCTCCGCATGTTATCGCTGATCCTGCTTCTCGGCTTGGCGATCGAATTGTTTCGCTGACTTGGCGCCATTTTCTGGTTGCGCGTGAAACGTCCCTGGTATTCGCCGGTCCGGCTGGCGCAGCGAGCTGCGATTTATGCCGTGGTGGCCTATGCGACCCTCTGCGCGTTCCTCTACTTCACGCAGGATGCGCAAATCTATCCGGCAGGCGGCGGGAAGATCAGCACGGATAGGGCGATCAAGGACGCCTCGGCTTACCACTTGGTGCCTTGGACCGATGCGAGGACCGGCGAGCCTTCACCTCAAGGTTACGTCGCACGCGATTTCTCCGCGCCGGCGTTGCGGGGAACGATTGTGGTCTTTCACGGCAACGGCGACACGGCTTACGACCGCGACTACTACGTCGATGCCTTCCGGGCGCGCGGTTTCCGCACGTTTCTCTACGAGTATCCCGGCTACGGCGGCCGCCCGGGCCATCCGCGCGAGGCGACGATCGTGCCGGACGCGCGGGCGTTGATTCGCGAATTGAACGGGGAGGGCTTTGGCCCCGTCTACGTCTGGGGCGAATCGCTTGGCTCGGGCGTGGCGGCCTCCGTCGTGGCCGATCCGACGCTGCCGGTGCATGGGCTGGCGCTGATGATGCCGTGGGACATGATCGCCAACGTGGCGCTTTACCGGTTCCCCTACATCCCGGCGCGGCTCTTCCTGCACGACACGTACGACACGGCCGGCAACCTGGAGCATTTTCGAAATCCCATCTGCGTGCTGCGCGGCGACCGCGATTCGATCATCCCGCCAGCGCTGACGCTCAATCTCTTCGCGCATCTGCCCGACCCGAAGCTGATGATCCTGCAGGCCGGTTACGGCCACGGCGACTGGCCGGCAGAGCCGAACCTGTCGTGGTGGGACGAGGCGCTGGACTTCATCGCCCCACGGGCGAAGCGGTAGCGGCGTTCGTCGCGCCCGGCGTGTCGTTCATCTGCGCGATTTCCGCCTTGGTGATCTGCCGGGTGGGAACCTGGATGAACGTCTCGGTGGTTCCATCCTCGTTGGTTCGGGTCCACGCGCCGAACCGCGGCAGGTCGGGCCACGCGAGCCGGAAGGGCTTGGTCCACGGCAGCGCCCACGCGATGTTGTACTTGCCCGCCCAGGTGAAGAAGACGAAAAGCAGGACGAAGGAAAGCACGCTGATGCCAAGGAAGCGGACGAGCCAGGGATGGAGCGTGCGCATAAGATTACTATTCGCGCGCGGGGCGAAAAGTCGAGGAGGGTGGCGCGAATGCGCTGCGGACTGGGACCTGATCACCTAGCTGGCCAAGGCGGATAATTTGGTAGCCGGCGTCGGCCCGACGCCGGTCGCGCCAGCAACAGTTCGCCTGATTGCAGAATCTCCCCTGCGCGAACCGCAGAAAATGGTCTAATCCGACTCCGGCGTGTTGGTTTAGGATCGCGTGGCCGAGCCTTTCCTTAATCAGGACGCCACGCACTCGACCGCCGTCGGGCCGACGGCGGCTGCCTCCGTCTTACCGTCGTCCGTCGATCAGCTCCCAGAATTCGGGCGCTTTCTGCAGTTGCTCGTCCTCTGCCAGCGGCAGCTTAGTGCGGAAGAGAAAGTCCTTCAGCGTGTTCTTGTGCAGCACTCGGTGGATGAGCAGGCCGGCCTCGATCCGCTCGAAGTAGATGCGGTAATCCTTCGTCCGGTAGCGATAGAGCTCGCGCTTTTCGCGGCGAAGCTTGCCGAACTTCTCTGCGTCCGCCTGGTCTAGGTCCTGGGGCAGGAAGTTGAACTCGGCCAGGATCTGGAGCTGGAGCGGCTTGGGCAAAGAGGCGATTTCGGCAGCGCTGCGGTCGTTGAAGACAATTTGGAACATGGCGTAGGGCGGACAGGATTAACAGGATTGCCGGGCAAGGGGGAGCAGGAACCGTTGAGATTCCGCGTTAGGCGAAAAGCAACGGCAGCTGCATTGTTCCTTGCGGGTTGAAGGAGCGCCTTGGTCACACAAGAGTGCCTGTAGGTGCAAGTTGCTCGGCTAACGGAGCTTCCGACCTTCTGTTGAAGCGGTCCGAATCCAGCTTATCTTGAGACTAAGACGTTCACCGAGGTCCTTCCTCAAAGGATGAAGGAACTAGACGAGGCGACGTCCAAAGAGGAAAGAGATACTCATGAAAAAACTGTTCTTGTTACTGGCACTTCTCGGCGTGATCGGCTTCGGCACGGCCACGCAGGCAAACGCGGGCGTTCACGTTGGCATCGGCATTGGCGTTCCCGGCTATTATGGATATGGGCCGGGCCCCTATTACGGGGGAGGTTACTACGGCGCTTATGGTTATCCGTATTACGGGTATTACGGATATCCGTACCCCTATTACGGGTACTACGGGCATCCCTACTACCATGGTTACTACGGTCACGGCTACTACGGCCATGGTTATTACGGCGGCGGCTACGGCCACTACCATCGTTAAGCGTTCGCATTGGACCGCAACGAAAAAACCCGGTGGGGCAATGGCCTCACCGGGTTTTTCTCTGAGGTGATGGAGCGCCTAGAGGGAAAAGCTTCCCCAGTAATTCAGCTTGGGCTCCTTGGCCTTGCGGCGCCGCTTTTCGCTCGGCTTCTCGTAATTGCGACGGGTGCGGGCCTCGCGTAGCGTGCCTTCCCGATCCAATTTCTTCTTCAGTCGGCGTAGTGCCTTGTCGACGGACTCGCCTTTTTTCAAACGTACTTCACTCAACGTAATTCACCTCGATCCCGGTTGGTTAATGCCGCCAGACGGTCTAGGTCCAACGGGCAACCAGTTTAATGGGCAGGCCGGGCGTGTCAAAGAATTGAAGATTAAATTTTCAAGTCACTTAGAGTGAACGTCTTGCGCCTTATAGTCGGGGACGGGAACACTGAGTTCGTGGAAGAGGAAGCCCCAGATATCGGCCGCGTACTGAATGGTTTTCTTCACCTGATCACCCCCGCCATGGCCGCTTTGGGGCTCGATGCGGAGCAGGATGGGGTTGGGGCTGCTCGTGGCGGCCTGCAGTTCCGCCGCCATCTTGCGCGCATGCATGGGGTCCACCCGGTCATCGTCGTGCGAGGAGCAAAAGAGGACCGAGGGATAAGGGGTGCCCTTTACCACGTGGTGATACGGCGAATAAGCGAGCAGCGCGCGGAACTGCGCTTCGTTGTCAGGTGAGCCGTACTCGGGAATCCACGTCTTGCCGCTGCCGAACTTTACGTAGCGGATCATGTCGAGCAGCGGCACCTCGCAGATCATGGCGCGGAACAGATCGGGCCGCTGCGTGAGCACGGCCCCGACGAGCAGGCCGCCATTGGACCCGCCGCGCAGGGCCAGCCGCTGCGGCTTGGTGTAGTGCTGGGTGATGAGGTACTCGGCCGCCGCGATGCAATCGTCGAAGACGTGCTGCTTCTTCAGCAGCATGCCGTCCTGGTGCCATTGCTCGCCGAACTCGCCGCCGCCACGCAGGTTGATCAGCGCGTAGCCGCCGCCGGCCTCGAGCCACGGATAGTAGCCGGGCGAAAAGAAGGGCGTCTGGCTCAGGCCAAAGCCACCGTAGCCATACATGAGGAACGGGGTGCTGCCGTCCATCGGCATGTCCTTGCGATGGACCAGGAACATCGGCACGCGCGTGCCGTCCTTGGAGGTGAAGAACTTTTGCTCCACCACGTAAGGCGCGGGGTCGACCGGGATGTTGATCCTGGCCCAAAGCTTCTGCGCGGGATCGGAAATCTTCGTCTCGAAGATTTCCGGCGGCGTGGTGAAGTTGATGAAGCCGTAGTAGAACGTGTCGTGCTCGGGCTCGCCGGCCAGTTCCGAGACGGAGCCGAGGCCGGGCAGCGGCAGGGTGCGGACGATCTTGCCGTCCAGATCGTGGACTTCGAGCTGGTCGCAAACGTTGGCCATGTAGTCGAGCAGCAGGCTGCCGCCAATGATGGAGACGCCGCTGAGCACCCGATCGGGCGACTCGGGCACGATCTCCTTCCAGTTGGCCCGGGCGGGATCCGCCATGGCGACCTTGAAGACGCGGTAGCGGGTGGCCGCCTCGTTGGTGGTGATGTAAGCCTGGTCCTGCCAAAGGCTGACGGAGTAAAGGAACGGCTGGCCGACGACCAGGGGCTTCCAGCCATGGAGCAGCGCGGCCGTCGGCTCGCCCCGTAGCGGCTGGTAGTAGACGTCGTTGCGGTCCCAGCCGTTCTGCTGCTCAAAGGTGATCCACTTGCCGTCGCGCGAGATGCCGGCGCCGATGAACTTGGTCGGATCGCCCGTTTTCTCATGGATGACAGGATCGTTCTTCGGGTCGGTGGCCAACCGGTGATAGCGGACGACGGCGAGGCCGGGCCGGTCGGCCACCTTGCCTGGCTCGGCGGGCGGCAGCCAGGTGTAGACAAAGCCCTTGCCGTCCGGCGTCCAGGAAGGCTCGGCGTACTTTGCACCCGTGATGACCTCGCCGGGAATATCGCGCGCGGTGGCCACGTCGCGGACGTGGAGAATGGCTTCGTCGGCGTTGTTTGGCCGAAGCGTGTAGGCGATCTTCGTGCCGTCGAGCGTGACGGAGGTGCTGCCGAGCGAGGCGTTGTTCGTGCCGACGTACTGGTTGGGATCGATGAGGACGTGGTCCACGTCGTGGGGATCGAGCGCGCTCTTCCAATAGAGCACGCCCTTTTCCTGCAGCGCCGCGCGCTTGGAGTAAAAGACGCGGTCGCCCGCGCGGCTGGGCGCGGAGATGGTGTCGATGTGCAGGAGCTCGCCGTACCGCCGAGCCAGCGCGGCGCGACCGGGCAGGGCATCGAGGTAGGTGCGCGCGAGATGATCCTGCGCGGTCATCCACGCCTTGACCTCGGGCGAGCTGCTGTCTTCCAGCCAGCGATACGGGTCCGGAACCTTGGTGCCGAAGTAGGTGTCCGAGGCATCGACCGTGCGGGTAGGCGGATAGTGGAGGGGGAGCGTGGGCATGGCAGGAGGATCGCCGGCCACGGGGTCGAGGCCGGCCAGAAGCGCGGCGACAACGGCGGGCAAATGAAGGTGCTTCATGCGTTCAACGAGCGGCGGGAGCGTTTGTTTCCGGGGCGTCGGCGGGACCGGGGTCTTGAGGCGGAGCGGACGGATGTGACATCACGCCAGTGAAGATCAACACGGCCGCGAGGAGAAAGATGCCGCCAAAAATGAACGGGGTCCACGGACTGGAGGAAGACGGTTCGGAAGGAGGCGTGGCCATGGTCGAGGGTAAAAGGCCGCACGAGCCGCGCAAGGGGAATTGGCGCGCGTACCGAACGGCTCACCGCTTTTTCAAGATTCGGACGAGCTCGCGCCCCTCGCGCCCGGGGAAGCTCTCGCGCGGCACCCATTCCTCCAGTAAGTCGAAGGAAGGCGCGAAGAGCGCGGACAATTCATCGCGTGAGACACGGAACGGAGGCCCGCTTTCATAACCCGGATCGAGATAGAAGATGGCGAAGATGTGCCCGCCGGGTTTGAGGGCGAGCGCCGCGGCGCGCGCGTAAGCCGGTCGTTGGGCCGGATCGATCGCGCAGAAGCAGGTATGCTCGACCAGCCAGTCATAGGCGCCGGCAGAGGAGGCAGGCAGGTCGAAAAAGTCGCCAGCGGCGAAGATGATCTGGGAGCCGTTTCCTGGCACGCTGGGAAGCTGGCGCGCTTGTTGAATGGCCGTGGGCGAGATATCCAGGCCCACGACGTCGACACCGGGCTGGGCCACCAAGGCGCGCGCGTCGTGTCCACGGCCGCAACCGGGCACGAGGATGCGGCCCATGATGGGCGCGCGCCGTAGATAAGCGAGCAGCGGTGGGGCGGCTGCACCTTTGTCCCACGGCGTGTCCTCGGCTTCGTACCGGCGCTGCCACTCGAGATCGGGGTTCATGATTTCAGGATAGGACGGGGGCCGAAGGGCGCAATGTACGTGGATTGGCCGGAGCACCCGCAACGCTAGAGCCCGGGAACGTCGGCCCGCCCGAGTTGTTTCAACAGCTCCCCACGGAGCTTCGGTACGGCGTGGTGGAGCGTGTGGAAGGCGCGAGGCAGGTCGCCGGCGGTGCCGAGGCCGGCGAGGTGGATGATGCGTTGCTCGAACCGCTCGACCGCGCGCCAGGTGACGTCGCTCTCGCCCAGGTAGCCGATGGCTTTGGCAAAGAGCGTGTACTCGCCCGGCAGCGGCGTGCCCGATTCCGTGATGGCCTCGATGAGCTCGGCGAAATACTGGGCGGCCATCAGGTTGGCGTAGGACTTCCGCAGGCCCAGGTTGGGTTCGACCACGCGTGCCTCGCGCAGGGTGTGCATCTCGCCCGTGCGCGCGGGTTGGTAGAGAAAGTCGCCCAGATAGAAAAGGTCGAGCGTGCCGGTAAGCGGGCCCTTGGGACGATTCGCGCCCTTGGCCATGAAAGTGAGCCGGCCGGCCTGCTCGGTCAGGCAGCGGACGATGAGGCTGGTATTCCCAAAGGGCAGCCGGGCGATGACGAAGCCGCGGGCGCTGCGAGGCTCGGTCATTCCTGCTCTTCGGGAGGTGGACCATTATTCGGACGTTTTCGCCCAAACCACTTTCGGACGAAGCTTTCGTCATTCGGTTCCGAAAGTCCGAGTTCTCTAATCTGTTCGGCGAACCAGCCAATATGATCGAGGATTTCGTTGTTGGGAACCAAGCGAACTCGAAACCTCTTGTGCCAATTTTCTGGATCAGCCACGTACCTATCTTCTGCTCGTCCGCTTCTTAGCACAAGCGGCAAGCTGATCGAGGCAACTGGTATGCCCTACCTGATGCTCAAACTATTCCGTTTCCACACCAAACAAAAAGAACCCGGCTGATTTCTCAGCCGGGCCCTTTGTGCAACCAACTAACCTTGAATCAAGCGAGGATTGCTGAGGCGGGAGCGGCCGTCGTGGCCATTTCGTCGGCAGCTTGCAGGGCCTTGGTCCAGCTGCCAAAGAAGCGGGCCTTGCAGGCGGCGGCGAAGAGCGCCGGGCGGGCGTGGCGGATTTCCCCGCTGCGCAGGTCGGCGTTTGCGGCGCGCAGCTCGCGGATTTCGGCGAGAACAAGCTCGCGGGTCCAGCGGCGGCGGCGACGGACGGCTGAATAATCGATGCCGGCGCGTTCCACGGCCGTGCCCCAGTTGCCGAAGCGACGGCGGGCGGTGGCGATGAGCGGGTTGGCCGTCTCGTCCATCTTCTTGGAGGAGAGGTCGGCGCCCTCGGCGTTGAGGCGGCGGATTTCCGTGAGGATCGATTCGTCGTCCCAGCTGCGGTAGCGGTAGATTTCCTCGGGCGCGAGGCCGGAGGCGGTCAGCGCGTCCTTCCACGAGCCAAAATGGTTCGGGCGGATGGCGGCGTAGACCATGGGCGCGTACTTGCTCAGCATCATGGAGCGGAAGGAGAGATCGACGCCGTCCTTCTGCAGGCGCTGGATGGTCTCGACGATGCGCTCCTTGGACCAGTCGCGGTACTTGCGGACAGAATCATAGGGGATGCCGGCGGCCTCGACCGCGGCGCGCCAGGTGCCGTAATAGCGGATGCCGGCGGCAAGCAGTTCCTGATAGTTCTGCCGCATGTAGTGGGAATAGAGCGGGCGGCCGGAGGTGTGCCAGGTGCAGATTTCCTCGGTGACGAGTGCTTCGCTCCAGCTCTTGTTGCGTGTAGTAGCCATAATTATTAGTTTCTTTACTACATAGGCGAATGGCGTGCCAAACTCAAATGAAAACGCTGCAATTGTGCGTCTCTCCTCTGAAGAGATATTGTGGACAATAAACAGAGCTAATGCGCAAAGCCTGCCTAAATCTTACGCACAAGGCTGCTATTATTGCTGTTTATGAAGCAAATGAAGTAAGTAGATCGCGCATTCGCTGGGGATCCAGAACACCCATGCATTCGACCTGCGTGTCGCGCCAGCACTTCCGTTTTAGACAGGGCGAGCAAAACAGCCCAGCGGTCTGGACAAAAACCTGCGACCCGGCCGGTTTGGTGCGCCGCCAGTCGGTGGCGCCGAAGAGAACGAGTGTCGGCCGGCCCAAGGCGGCGGCGATGTGGGCCGGACCGGAATCGGTGCTGAGCACGGCTTGGGCGCCATCAAGAGTGGAGACAAGTTGCGGGAGGGTGAGGCGCCCGCGGAGATCGACCAACCGCCCGGGCGCGTCGAGCGGAAACCACGGGCCTTCTCCCACCACGGCAAAGCGCTGGCCGGGCATGGCGTCGACGAGCTCCTGGTAGTAACGCCACGGCCAGAGCTTCGTCCGCCAGCGCGAGTAAGGGTGGAGCGCGAGGTAGGGCTGCTCCAACCCGGCCGGCCGGGGAACCTGCGCGCGTAGCTGGAAGTCGAGCGGCTGAGGCGCGATGCCGAGGTGCTCCAGGCAGGTGAGGTAGCGCTCGGCGGCGGAGAGGGCGTTGTCGATGACGAGCTCGCTGTAGAATAGTCGTGCGCCCTCGCGGGCGGAGGCGAGGCCGATCCGGCGCGGGCTGGCGGCGGCCCACGCCATCAGGCCGCTGCGCAGGAGGCCCTGCATATCAAGGGTGAGGTCGTACTTCTCCTCTGCGAGGCGCTGACCCCACCGGCGGATTTCCGGCAGGCGATGAAGGCCCGTCCAGCGTTGGCGTGGGTATGCGATGGTGCGGCGCAGGCAGGGATGGCCCTCGAGCAGCGGGGCGAGCGTGTCGTTGACGATCCAGTCGATCTGCGCGTCGGGCCACTGGCGCTTCAGCCCCGTGAGCACCGGCAGCGCCTGGACGATGTCGCCGAGGGCGCTGGGCTTGATGAGGAGGATTTTCATCTCACCGGGAACGGCATGGCGATCAACGAGAGATAGACAGGAGGAACATGAAGGACATGAAGGTGAGTTTTAGGCCCTCATGTCTTTCAGGTTCCTCTTGTCTCCTTAGGACGCCACCAACGGCGTCGGCTCGGTGATGCCGAGGTTGAGTTCCTTGAGCAGCGCGTGGTCGGCGTCGGTGCCGGGGTTGGCGGCGGTGAGCAGTTTGTCGCCGTAGAAGATGGAATTGGCGCCGGCGTAGAAGCAGAGGGCCTGGCCTTCGCGGGTGAGCAGGCTGCGGCCGGCGCTGAGGCGGACGCGGGCCTTGGGCAGGGCGATGCGGGTGACGGCAATCAGGCGTACGAGCTGGAAGATGTCCACGGGCGGCTGCTCCGCCAGCGGCGTGCCCTCCATCGGCATGAGGCAGTTGATCGGCACGCTTTCAGGCGCGGGATCGAAGCCGCACAAAACGGCGAGCATTTTGAGGCGGTCGTCTTCCGTCTCCCCCAGGCCGATGATGCCGCCGCAGCAGACGGCCATGCCGGCCTTCTGCACCGAGTCGATGGTGTCGAGTCGGTCCTGGAAGGTGTGGGTGGTGACGATCTGCGGATAGAAGTCGGGGCTGGTGTCGAGGTTGTGGTTGTAGGCGGTGACGCCGGCTTCGCGCAGTTGCCGCGCGGCCTCGGGCGTGAGGGAGCCGAGCGTGACGCAGACTTCCATGCCGAGCTTGCTGACTTCGCGCACGGTTTCGAGCACGGTCTGGAACTTGGCGTCCTTTTCCGTCACGCCGCGCCAGGCTGCGCCCATGCAAAAGCGGGTGCTGCCGTTGGCGCGGGCGCGCTCGGCGGTGGCGAGGATCTGCGGGAGCGGGAGCAGCGTTTCCTTTTGCAGGCCGGTGTCGTAATGGGCGCTTTGCGCGCAGTAGGAGCAGTCCTCGCTACAGCCGCCGGTCTTGATGCTCAGAAGCGTGCAGAGCTGGACTTCATTCTGCGGCCAGTGTTGCAGGTAAACGGCGCGTGCCTCGCCGATGAGATCGAAGAGGGGCCGGTCGTAGAGCGCGCGGAGCGAGGCAAAATCGTGGCGGAACATGGCGGGCGAGGATAAGGCGATAGGCGCGGCGAGGCGAGCGTCAAAGGTGGGGGAGAGGGGGATGCGGGAATGTTCCGTTATGAGGTGGTAGGGGAGGGCGGGCCGTTGAGCGATCGCGAGCGTGGGACGGGGCGGAGATTCGTGGTTTGGGCAGCAGACAACGTGCATTCCGCCGCTGTGCGGCTCCGGTGCTCGGAGAGACCCGGCTACCACTGAGGCGCTGAGGATGATCGCGGGGTTTTGGGTTTGTTAAGGCAGGTGGGGAGGTCCCACGGGAGACTGCCACTACGTTTTCGGGCTTAGCGTTTTCGTTGTACCGTTTCGGACGCGCGGCTAAGACTGGCGCGTGCGCATCCTGGAAATCGGGAACGATCCCTATTTGAAGGGAATTCGCCCGGACGAGGTCGACTATTTCCACGTCGGCAAGAAGACGCGCTTGGCGGAACCGGTGCTGACGTTGCGCGCGTTTCGCGAGTTGCGGGCGAAACTGAAGCGCGGCGAATACGGGTTGGTCGCGGCCTCGGTCTGGAGTCATGCAGGGCCGGTCTGGCGGCGCGATCGCAGTGTGGTCTCCAACACGTTCCGGATCGCGCGGGCGTTGGGCGGGAATTTCTACACGCTGGGTTTCGAGGTCATCCTTTGGCTTGTGCGCGGGATCGACGTGCCGCTGGTGGTGATCGATCGGAAGGACGATCCGGACAAGATTCCGCCGCACTTCTTCGGGCTGCTGGGGCGCTGCCGAACCTATTTCTGGCGCGAGATGCCGCTCAAGCTGGAGCACGGATTTACCTACACGACGGGCTACCTGGAGGATTCCTCCTCGGTGCGGAAGGCGCCGGTCTTCGTCCAGAATCAGCACAAGTTTGTGCCGCTGTCGCTCGGGCTGCCGGCGTGGTTTCGGGATCAGCCGGTTTCTGGCGAAACGCCGAAGGAAGTGGACGTCTTCTTTGCCGGCTCGGTTGACCGCTCGCAGGTGCGACAGGACGGGTACCGGCAGCTCGAGGAGATGCGGGCGGAAGGCTGGCGGATCGAGCTGGCGTCGGGCGTCGTTTTTTCGGCGGAGGAGTTTCGAGCCAAGTGCGCACGGGCGTGGCTGGTGTGGTCGCCGGAGGGGCATGGCTGGGACTGCTACCGGCATTACGAGGCATGCGCGGCGGGCTCGGTGCCACTGATCAACTTCCCGCGCATTCGCCGGCGCACGCCGCTGGAACATAAGGTGCACGGCTTTTTCTACGCGCCGGAAGGCGAGGAGTTGAAACGGGCGATTCGCGCGGCGCTGGCCGATCACGAGAAGCTGCGCGAGATGGCCCGCGCCGGCCGCGCGCATGTGCTGCGGCATCACACCCCGGAGGCGCTCTTTGCCTTCATCACCAGCGGCTGACAGATGGAAAATCAATTCACGCGGATGGGAATTGCGGCGGGGACGGTTACGTTGTGGATGGCCGCGGGCTGGGGCTTCCATTTGAGCGGAAACGCGTACCTGGTCTTCGGCATTCCGTACCTGCTGCTCTTTCAGGGCTTCGTGGCGCGGCGACCGATCACGGAGCTTTGGCTGCGCGATCCGGCGCCGCGCCAGTTGCCGTGGTGGACGGCGCCGGTGGCGTTGCTGTTCATGGTCCTGCCTCTGACGGTGCTGATTCTGCGCACACAGCACGCCAGTTGGCCGGTGCGGCTGTGGTTCGTTGGCGCGACGTTGGGGGCGCTGCCACTCGCGTGGGCAGTGGTGAATATGCGAGCCCTCACGTGGCGGTTTCTGGCGGGCTGCTTGCTGACGGCGGGGGCTTGGGGCGTGCTGGTCTTCATCGGCTCGTCGGCTGCGCGGCATCACGGGCTGCATCTGGCCGCGCGTGGCTGGATTGGAATCGTCACTGATCTCCTGCTCTATCTGCCG
>CAJCIA010000047.1 GCA_903970275.1 Betaproteobacteria bacterium | reverse complement strand
CGCGTCGGGATGACGCTGGCGCCGCGCCGCTACGGCCGCAATGACGGCAGTGATTTCGTGCCCTACCAAGTCTCGCAACGCGCCGATTTTATCCAGACCGACATCTATGAGTGGGTGCAATTCAACCGCGCGCTGATCAATGCGCGCGACGAGCCGCTGGCTGATTATCGCCGTTTCCGTCGCCTGCACTTGCTGCTGGGCGATTCCAATCTGCTGCCGTTCAACAACGCGCTCAAGGTGGGCGCCACCGCGCTGATGCTCGACCTGCTGGAGGCCGATGCACTGCCGACTCTTGCGCTGGAGCAACCGGTGGATGTCATGCGCAAACTGTCGCACCAGCCGGACGGCCCGTGGCATATCACGCTGGCCGATGGCCGCACGTGCTCCGCCCTCGACGTGCTGGAGGAATTTTTGCAGGCGGCGAGCTCAGGCCGGATCGAGCTGGATGCGGATGGCAAATGGACGATCGAGGCGTGGCGGCTGACGCTGGACAAGCTACGGAATGACCCGCCCGCGCTCATTGGCAAGGTGGACTGGATCACGAAGCAGTTCCTGCTTCAGTCGTTCATCGATTCCGAGAAGATCACCTGGCGCGACAGCTGGTTGGAAAGTCTCGACCTGGAATATCACAACCTGAATCCGGCCAAGTCGCTTCTTTCGGGGCTGCCTGGGACGGCGCTCAAGGACCAGGGCCTGCCCCACCTGGCCAAGCGCGATTTTTTCACCCAGCCGCCGCCGGATACACGGGCAAATCTACGCAGCGAGGCGATGCGCACGATCCTGAACAAGAAGCTGAGCTATGTGATTGATTGGGATTTGATCTATATCGGCGAGGGGAAGCAGATCCATTTAGACGATCCGTTTGTGCACGACATCAAGACGCTGCATTCGTTCCGGCCGATCGATCATAAGTAGACGGAGCGGGTGCCGTTCACCGCGGAGCTCGTGCCACCGGCCAGTGGAACCAAGCGACATAGGAGTCGCGAATGGTGCGGGCGCCGAAGTAGCCCTCCCGTTTTGCAGTTTCAAAATCATCGACGCCGTACGCTCGCGCGCAGAAATCGGCACAGATGGGGAGGCCCATCCCGCCTTCGGTGGTGCTGAAGTTTCCATCGAACAGGCCGCTGAAATCCTGGGGGAAGTGGGACTGAAGCACCTGCTGGTGGGCCTCGGTGATCTTGTTCACGACGACAAATCGGACGTTCTCTGTCTTCCGCGCCGGAATGGGGACCATATAAAAATCGACGACGCCATCCGCGCTGTGGTGGGCGGCGTTGTTCACCACATTATAGATCACGCGATCAAGCGTGCACATCTCCAGGCACGATTCGCACAGATGCCCCTCGTAGGTGGACTTAAGGCGCACCTGGGCGGGACCCTCCGCACGATGAAACTCGGCTCCGTCCCATTTTTCCACGAGCACCTTCGCATCATGATGTCGGCGTCGTGCGTCGTGCTTGAACTGGACGGGATCGAGATCCTGCACGCAGTGACGCATGATCTTGAGATGGTCCCGCGCGAGAAAAAAGAGATTGCGCAGGCCCTTTCTCTCGCGTGGCGCCACGGCAAATAATTGCAGTCGAAATGAGAGAGCCTGGAAGGCGCCTCCGCGCAGGTCATGCAGGATGCGCGCGGTCCGCGGGTCTGATTTCTTCTTCAGCGTGGCGTGACCCAAATCCGCGGCGTCCTCGATCAATTCCGAATAGGTTGAGGTCAGGATGAACTCGGCGGTTCCGCGATGCGAGTCGAGCCCGGATTCGCGATCCTGTGCAAGCAGCTGGAGCAGCGCTTGCAGGGCGCCGTAGATTCGGTGCAGTAGCTTTTGATCTTCCGGAGCAAAGAAGCCCGTCGTGACGCGCTCATCGTTTCCCAAATAACGAGTTCGTCCCAACTTACGAAAATGCGGGGGAGCCAGCGATTCAAGTTCGCTGACCTTGAGGGGAGGAGGAACTGCGATTGTTCGCATGACGCCTGCTGGCACCTCACTGTGCCGCTTAAATTCAAATAAACAATAAGTTCATTTAGATAATCTACAGTTTAACTTGTGAAGCCTGAGTCCGAGGCTTCGTTTGCTAATGGCCGACGATTGGCCAGTGGAACCAGGTCGCCAGGACGTCGTCAAACCAGTGGGCACCGAAATATCCGGACGCCAGCGCCTCGTCAAAGCTGGAGAGGCCAAAGGCGTGCGCGCAAAAATCGGCGCAGATCCGCGCGCCGACCCCATGACCTCCGGTGGTGAAACCGCCGCGAAACAGCTCGCCGGGAGAGTCGCCAAACTGCTCCACCATCACCGCGTGGTGCTGCGGGGAAACCGCGTTAGCGATGACGAAGCGCACGGCTTCAGGCTCGCTGGAGGGAACGCCGGCGAGGGAGAGGATGACGCTGCCATCCGTGGCGAAGCGGGCGGCGTTGTTCATGAGATTGTAAAGAATGCGGTCGAGGGAGGAGAACTCGAGGCACGACTCGCAAAGTGTGCCGCCATAGTGGCAGCGCAGATCAACCTGCACCGGACGCGCCACGCCGTTGAACTCCGGCAGCGACCATTTTTCCAGCAGCAGATTGACGTCATGATCCTTCGTGAGGGCATCGGCCGCGAACCGTTCGGGGTCCAGGTCTGCCACACAGTTGCGCATGATCTTGAGGTGGTCGCGAACGAGGAAATAAACGGTCTGCAAACCGTCGATGCGATCAGGCGCGGCCTCGAGAAGCTGCAGGCGAAACGACAGCGCCTGATAAGCGCCGCCGCGCAGGTCGTGCACGAGTCGCTGAACCTCGATTGGATCGGCCTTTCCCGCCGTGGTGGCATGACCCAGATGGGACATCGCCAGTGCGAGATCCCCGTGGCGTTCGGAATGTACGAAGTCCTCGAGCAAATCGCGAAAGGCGCGGCGTTCGACGTGCGCGCTTCGCAGCGGGAGATATAGCTCCAGCAGGCTTTGGTAGGCGCGGTGCAACAAGTTGCGATCCTCGGGCGCGAAGGCTTCCAAGGTGACGCGTTCCTGCTGGCCTTGGTAGCGAGACGGGTTGCGACTCTCCAGCCAGCTTGGGCCGAGCGAGAGAATGTCTTCATCCGTCAGACGATGGGTGCTCATGCGTGGAGAGGACTTATCTCGTTAAGTAGCGCTTGCTGTTTAGATTACCCGTCTTTTTGAATATTGCTACAATCCTTGCGGGGGGAGGATCTCCGCTCTACTCCCTGCGCTGATTCTGGTGATGGGTCGGGCTTGACCCCGGCGTGGCGCGCGGGAATCGTCGGATTGGTGACGACCATCCGGGTGGAGATTACGGGCGAGACGAAGCGGGCTGCCTCGACCATCAAGGCGCTCGCCACGGAGATCGCCGGGGTCATGGGTTACGATGGCGTCAAGCGCGATCGTTCCACTCGGGACCAGGTGTATCTTGTTCTTTTTCGCACCGCGCCGCAGGCCCATCGCTTTTGCCGCGCGATGGAGCGGTTCGTCTCGCCCAGCCTAGCTCGTATTTATCCGGGCCCGGAATCAGCAGGCTGACGGGGTGCGCGTCCGCTTTGCGGGGTCGCTTCCTTGCCAAAGGCCGCCGCCGTCGCTAGGCTCAACCCCTTATGTTACGCGCCGGAATCGTCGGTCTGCCCAATGTTGGGAAAAGCACGCTGTTCAACGCCGTCACCCGGACGCGCAAGGCGCAGGCGGCCAATTATCCCTTCTGCACGATCGATCCCAACACCGGCATCGTGACGGTGCCGGACGAGCGGCTGCAGAAGCTTTCCGATCTTTCCAAGTCACAGAAACTCGTGCCGGCGGTGTTCGAGTTCGTCGACATCGCCGGATTGGTCAAGGGCGCGAGCGAGGGCGAGGGGCTGGGCAACCAGTTTCTGACCCACATCCGCGAGGTGGACGCGATCATCCAGGTGGTGCGCTGCTTTGAGGACGACGACATCCATCATGTCAGCGGCACGGTCGACCCGGTGCGCGACATCGAGGTGATCACGACGGAGCTGGTGCTGGCCGATCTCGGCGCGATCCAGAAGCGTAGGGAGAAGAACCAAAAGGGGGCGCGCAGTGGCGACAAGGTGGCGAAGGCCGAACTCGATTTGATGACGAAGCTCGAGCCGCACCTCGATTCAGGCAAACCGGCACTGATGCTGGAGCTTTCGCCGGACGAGAAGGCGCTGATGAAAAGCTTCTTCTTGCTCACGAGCAAACCAACGCTTTTTGCCTGCAACGTGGCGGAAGGCGAGCTGGCGAATCCGGACGTGAACAAGCATGTGCAAGCGGTGCGCGCCTACGTGAAGACGCATCTGGCGACGGAAGCGGTGGTCATCTCCGCGCAGATCGAATCGGACTTGGTGGACCTGAGCGAGCCAGAGCAGAAGGAATATCTGGAAAGCCTCGGGGTGAAGGAGTCAGGCGTCGGCGCGCTGATTCGCGCGGCGTATCATCTCCTTGGACTGCGCACCTATTTCACCACGGGCGAGAAGGAAACGCGCGCGTGGACCATTCACATTGGCGACAAGGCGCCAGCGGCGGCCGGCGTGATTCATTCTGACTTTGAACGCGGTTTCATCGCGGCGGAGTGCACCGCGTATGAGGAACTGATCAAGCTCGGCTCCTTCGCCAAGGCACGCGAGGCGGGGCGGCTGCGCATCGAGGGTAAGGAATATGTCGTGCAGGACGGTGACGTGCTTGAGTTCCGGTTTAATGTTTAGCCGAGACGTTCGCGGGCTTACGGATGCAGATAGGATTAATGCGCTTAAGATGATGGGGGCACCGGAAAACGGCCTTGCCGGTTCCAATCATCTTCATCTTCTTAATCCTATCCAAATGCAGCCCCGGTCCCCGCAAGAATGAAAACCTTCCGACGCGTTTGGAAATATGCCCGGGCTTATCCCGGGCTGGTGGTGGGGACGTTCGGCACGGCGATCCTGAGCACGCTGGCAGGGTTTGTCTTTCCGCAGGTGACCGGAATGGTCATCGATGACGTGCTCGTTCCGCACCGGCTCGACCTGCTGCTGCCCTTCGTAATCGTGGTGGCGGTTTCGTTTTTGCTGCGCGATGGGCTGAACGGGCTGCGCATCCGCTTCAACAATACGTTCGAGCAAAAGGTGATCCTCGACCTGCGGCGCGATCTGTATGCCACGCTGCAGCGGCTGCCGGTGAAGTGGTACGACCAGCGCGCCACCGGCGACATTGTCACGCGCGTAATCGACGACGTGACCGCGATGGAGCGGGTACTGATCGACGGCGTGGAGCAGGGGATCATCGCCGTGCTGCAAATCGTGGGCGTGGGCGTGATCATCTTTTGGATCAACCCGCGGCTGGCGGCCTGGATGCTGACGCCCATGCCGTTTCTCATCGGCGGCGCGGTCTGGTACACGATGACGGCACGCTTTCGTTATCGCGCCCAGCGCCGCGCGGCCTCGGCGATGAACTCCCTGCTGCTCGACAACCTGCAGGGCGTACGGCAGATCAAGTCCTACGCGCGCGAGGAAACCGAGCTAACGCGCTTTGCGAAATCGGCGCACGAAGTGGGCGAGACGCAGTTGGTGATCATGCGCACGTGGTCGTGGTACTCGAGCGGCATGGCCTGCATCGGCGCGATGGGCAGCGCGATCGTGCTCTATGTCGGGGGGCGTGACGTGCTGGCCTCGACCGGCTTCACCTCGGGTGACTTGGTGAAGTTCCTGTTTTACGTGGGGATGTTTTATGCGCCGGTCGCGCAACTGCATTCGATCAACCAGCTTTACCAGGCGGGCCGCGCCTCGAGCGAACGCGTGGCGGAGATCCTCGATGCGGCGACCGAAGATTACGGTCCGGCCGTGGACCCGAAGACGTTCGCGCGCGCGCGGGGGGATGTCGCGTACCGCCATGTGAATTTCTCCTATCGCCCGGATGTTCCCGCGCTGCACGACATCAGCGTGACGGTGCAGGAAGGCCAGTGCGTTGCGCTGGTCGGTCCCACGGGCGCGGGGAAATCGACGTTGGTGTCGCTGCTGAGCCGATTCTACGAGGCGACCGGTGGCACGATCACGCTCGATGGGCGCGACATCACGCGGATTCCGCTGCGCGAGTTGCGCGAGCAAGTGGGCGTGGTATCGCAGGAAACGTTTCTCTTCAACGGCACGATCCTGGACAACCTGCGCTTTGGCCGGCCGGACGCCACACGGGCGGAGATCGAGGCGATGGCGCACGCCGCCTGCGTGCACGATTTCGTGGCGCGGCTGCCGGAGGGCTACGACACGCATGTCGGCGAGCGCGGCGTGAAGCTGTCGGTGGGCGAGAAGCAGCGCATCTCCATCGCCCGCGCCTTGCTTAAAAATCCGCCGGTACTGGTGCTCGACGAGGCAACGGCGAGCGTCGACACGGAAACCGAGCGGCTGATCCAGCAGGCGCTGGAACGGCTGCTGGCCGGCCGCACCTCCTTCGTCATCGCCCACCGGCTCTCCACCGTGCGACACGCGGATCTCATCCTCGTGCTCGAGCACGGCCGGATCGTGGAGCGCGGCACGCACGAGGAGCTGCTGGCCCAGGACGGGCTCTACGCGCGCTTGTGCCGCGCGCAGTCGACCGACCGGTTTTCCGGCGAGGAAGTGGACGCGATCTTCGGGCAAACATGAGGCTGTGGGAGGAGCGGCCTGCGAAGAAGCAGGCGCCGGGACTCAAGCTCCTCCGCCGGATCGCGGTGGCCGTGGTCGGGGGCGCGGTGCTGCTTTTCGGCATCGTGATGATCGTCCTGCCGGGGCCGGCCATCCTGGTCATTCCACTCGGGCTGGGGATCCTTGCACTGGAATTTGCCTGGGCCCGTGTGTGGCTGGCCAAATTTCGCACGCTGTTTTCGCGCAAAAAGAAGGATGGAAAGCCGCCGGACCTTCCGCCCAAGGCCTGAGGGTCACGGTCTGCAACCTGCTACAGGTGGTGCATGTCCATCCAGTCGAGGATCAAGGGCTTTCTAATCGATCTCGATGGGACCGTCGTCGAGGCGAACAAGCCGATCCCCGGCGTCCCCGAAACGCTGGCCTGGCTGCGCGCGAAGGGGCTTCCCTACCGCTTCGTCACCAACACGACGAGCAAGCCGCGGCGGGACATCATCGAGAAATTGCGCGGGCTCGGCCTGACCGTTGCGCCGGAGGAACTTTTCAGCGCGCCGATTGTCGGGCGCGATTACCTGCTCAGCCAGGGGCTCACACGCTGCTACCCGCTGATCAAGTCGTCGCTTACCATTGACCTCGACGGCGTCGAACTGGTCGAGGAGACACCGCAGGCCGTGCTGGTCGGAGACATTGGCGACGAGCTCACCTATCAAAAGCTCAACCGCGCTTTTCGCTTCCTGCTCGAGGGTGCGGCCTTCATCGCGCTGGCGCAGAACCGCTACTTTCGCGGGGAGGATGGGCTGTGCCTCGACGTGGGTTCGATTGTCGCCGCGCTGGAATATGCCTCCCAACGGCAATCGGTCCTCGTCGGCAAGCCTGCCGCCGAGTTCTTTGCCACCGCGGGCAGGAGCCTCGGCCTGCCGGCCGATGCAATTGCCGTGATCGGCGATGACCTGGAAGCTGACGCGCTGGGTGGCAAGAGTGCCGGGGGCATCGGTCTGCTCGTGCGCACCGGCAAATTCCGTCCTGACCAATTGGAGCATGCCTCCGTGCAGCCCGATGCGGTGCTCGATTCGCTCGGCGCCCTGCCGGCCTGGATGGACGGGTAGGCGTACGCGCGCCCGCTGCGTGGCAACGCCTACAACAGCGCCGGCTGCTGCAGCCGCACGTTATCGATGCTGGGCAGGCCGCCGATCAGTTTCTGGTGCTGTACGTAGACCTGCCGGTCGGTCAGGCAGGCGAGGTAGTCGCAGGTGGCGCGGTGCACGCCGTCCTTCTTCACGCGCGTCTCGAATTGCGGGCTGAGCAGGTGGGGATGGCCAACCAGAAGATCGAAGAGCTGGGACAGACCCTCGGCGGAGCGGCGGTTGATTGCGGCAATGGCAGGATGATGATAGAGCCGGCTGTAAAGGAAGGTGAGCAGCTCGCGCGCGACCTTGTCGATCTCCGGCGAGAAGGCGATGAGCGTGGGCAGGCGGCGCACCTCGTCGCTGTTCCGCGGCGCCTGCTTCTTGATCGCGGCATCGGACCAGGCGATCACGTCATCGGCCAGCGTGCCGAGCAGGCAGCGGAGCACGTAGTTGCGGCCGCGTTCGGGCTCAAGGTGCGGGTAGGAGCTCAGGGCGCGTTCCTGCGTGGTGCGCCAGAGCTCCAGCGCACGCAGCTCCTGTTCGTGGATGAGGCCGGAGTCGAGTCCATCGTCGAGATCGTGGCAGATGTAAGCGAGCTCGTCGGCCACGTCGACCACCTGCGCCTCGAGCGAGGGCTGGATGAAACCCTCCTCGAGCTCGCCGGGACGGAAAGGCTTGTGCAGGCCCTCGCGCACTTCCCAGGTGAGATTGAGGCCGTTGAACTCGGGATACTTCAGCTCCAGTTCCTCGACCACGCGCAGGCTTTGCGCGTTATGCTTGAAGCCGCCGTGGTCGGCCATGAGCCGGTTCAACGTGGCCTCGCCGAGATGGCCAAAGGGCGGATGGCCGAGATCGTGCGCCAGCGCGATCGCCTCGGTCAGGTCCTCGTTCAGGCCGAGCGAGCGGGCAATCGTGCGCGCGATGCACGAGACCTCCATGGTGTGGGTCATGCGCGTGCGGTAGTGATCGCCCGCGCCGTTGAGGAAGACCTGCGTCTTGTACTCCAGGCGTCGGAAGGAGCGGCTGTGGACGATGCGGTCGCGATCGCGCTGGAAGGCGGTGCGGAACTTGTGGCCCTCCTCCTCGTGCATCCGGCCGCGCGAGGTGGCACTGCTTTGCGCCCCGGGGGCGAGGTGGCGGCTCTCGCTTCGTTCCAAGTCAAAGCGGCGCCGGGGCATGCGTTCAACTTGTCATTTTAGCGACGCCGATTCAACTGAAAGCGGCAGGCGCGGGCGTGCGTACGAGCCCGGCCAATTACAAAACGCTCACAACGATTGTGATTCTCTTCGCGGCGCGGTCTGCTAAGTCGATTGCCCGTGGAAGCCCTGGTTCATTATCTGCAGATCATCGCGCTCGGCATCGTCGAGGGCGTCACGGAGTTTCTGCCCATCTCTTCCACCGGGCATCTGCTCATTGCGGAGGCGCTCGGGCTGGGCCGGGAACCGGACGTCTTTAACGTCGTCATCCAGGCGGGCGCGATCCTGGCCGTCGTCTTCATTTACTGGGGCAAGCTGACCAGCCTGTTCGGCCATCTCGAGAATGCGTCCGGCCGCAGTTACCTGCTCAAGATCGGCGCGGCGTTTGTCGTCACGTCCGCGGTCAGCCTCATCCTGATCAAGCATTTCCATCTGCAGTTGCCGGAGAAGCTGGAGCCGGTGGCCTGGGCCACGCTGATCGGGGCGTTCGTCATTTTCGCGGTCGAATTCCTGTCGAAGAACCTTTATCCACACGACGACATCTCGTGGGGCGAGGCAATCGCCATGGGCCTGGCGCAGGTGCTGGCGGCGGCGTTTCCCGGCACCTCGCGCAGCGGAGCGACGATCATGACGGGGCTGATGATGGGCATGAAGCGCCCCGCGGCGACCGAGTTCTCCTTCCTGCTGGGCATCCCGACCATGTTCGCGGCCAGCGCGCTCGATCTCTTCCGTTACCGCAAGCAGCTGGTGGAGGGGGGCGGCCATCTCTTCATTGACATCCTGATTGGCTTCTTCGTCTCGATGGTGGTCGCGTTCTTTGTGGTGAAGTGGCTGCTTTATTTCGTGCGGTCGCACACCTTCAACGGCTTTGCGGTGTACCGCGTGATCCTCGGCGTGGCGCTGCTGGCTGCGCTCGCCACGCACGTGCTGCCCGACGTGGGCGAAAACAAGGAAGACGAGCACGCGGTGAAGGCGGAGACCAAAGTCCCGATTCCAACCCTGGCGCCGGCGTCCCAGCCGACGACGAACGTAGATTCCGTTTCGTCCGCACCCACGGTCCCGGCGACGACCAATACGGTTCCGGTGGACAATGTCGCACCGGTGGCGCCGGCTGTTACACCAGAGACCAACGCGGCGCCGGCCACGAATGTTCCAGCTCCTCAGTAAGGACCCCGGCAGCGAGGCCCGGCGCGGGCGGCTGACGACGAGTCATGGGGTGATTGAGACCCCGCAGTACATGCCGGTTGGGACGCAGGCCTCCGTGAAGGCCGTCGCGCCGCGCGACCTCGACGTCATGGGTACCGAGATCATCCTCGGCAATACGTATCATCTTTTCCTGCGGCCCGGGCTGGAGGTCTTCCGGCACTTTGGCGGGCTGCACAAGTTCATGAACTGGCACAAGCCGATCCTGACGGACAGCGGGGGGTTCCAGGTCTTCAGCCTGGCCAAGCTGCGCTCGATCACGGAGGAAGGGGTGGAATTCCGCTCCCATCTCGATGGCTCGAAGTTCTTCCTCGGGCCGAAGGAAGCAGTGGCGATCCAGCACGCGCTGGGGTCGGACATCCTCATGGCCTTTGACGAATGCCCGCCCTGGCCCTGCGAGGAGAGCAAGGTGAGCGACGCGGTGCAGCGCACGATCCGCTGGGCCCGTGCGTCGCTTGATCATCATCGGCACCTGATCGCGACGGAGCCGAACCGGCCGACGCGCGAGCAGGCGCTCTTCGGCATCGTGCAGGGCGGCAGTCATGCCAACCTGCGGGCGGATTGCGCGGGCGCGCTCGTGGAGATGGGCTTTGACGGGTACGCCATTGGCGGCGTGAGCGTGGGCGAGCCGGAGGAGGAGATGTACAAGACGGCGGAGGTGACCGTGCCTCACCTACCGCCGGGGCAGGTGCGTTACGCCATGGGCCTGGGCCAGCCACACCAGCTGGTGGAACTGGTGGCGCGCGGGGTGGACATCTTCGACTGCGTGCTGCCCACGCGGGTGGCGCGGCATGCGACGGTCTACACCTGCCGCGGCACGCTCAATTTGCGGGGCGCACAGTACAAAATGGACCCCCTGGCGCTGGAACCCGGCTGCGGCTGTTATGCTTGTCAAAACTTCACCCGCGCCTATATTCGCCATCTATTCAAAGCGGGTGAAATCCTCGCGTTGGTCCTGGTCAGCCTGCATAACCTGCACTTCTACCTGGAGCTGATGCGGGACATTCGAAAGGCGCTGGACGACGGTTCGTTCGGCTCGTTTCGCACTCATTTCCTGGCCACGTACCTTCAAGAGAAAAGCTAATGCCCTCACTGTCGTCATTCGTCTTTGCCCAGGTTGCCAACGCGACCAACGCCGCCGCGGGCGCGATCAATCCGGTGGATGCCGCCGCCACGCAGCAGCCGATGTGGGCCAATCTTCTTCCGTACCTCGCCTTGGCCGGCGTCGCCTACTTTCTTTTCATTCGCCCGCAATCGGTCGCCGCGAAGAAGCAGAAGGAGACCATTGGCGGTGCCAAGACCGGTGACAAGGTCATCATGACGAACGGCATTCACGGCATCATCTCCAACGTCAAGGACACAACCTTCGTCGTGAAGATCGCCGACAACGTGAAGATCGAGGTCGAGAAGACGGTGGTCGACAAGGTGACGCGCGCGAGCGCGGTCGAACCGGTCAAGGCCTAGGCTCTTTTACCCTCCCGCAGCCATGTCCATCGCCATCCTCATCGCTTCGTTTTGCTTTATCGGTTTCTTCATTTGGTACCTGGCGTCGGAAGATGCCCGGTCGCGCCGGTTGGCCGGTCTCGGCTCGATCCTCGCGAGTCTGCTCACCTGCGGGCTGGCGCTGATTCCGATCCAGAAGGCGATTCATCTCGGGCTTGATCTGCAGGGCGGGACGGAATTCCTGCTTGAGGTGCAGGGCGACAACATCACGCCGAGCGCGCTGGAGCAGGCCTCGTCGGTCATTCGCAAGCGGCTCGATATCTTTGGCGGTCGCGAGATCAGCATCCAGCCGGAAGGCACCAACCGCCTCAAGATCCAGATTCCCGGCCTGCAGGGCGCGGAACGGGTGGCGACGCGCGACCAGATCTCGCGCTCGGCCAAGCTCGAGCTGCGCATGGTGCCCGACAATGCGAATGAGATTCTGGCCGCCGCCAAGGCCACCGGCGGCAAGCTCCCGTTCCAATACGCCAGCGATTACGAGATTCTGCCCTTGGTGGAAACCGGGCCGGACGGCAAGGAGCTGCCTTCGGCACAGATCGTGGTGGAGCGAAAGGTATCCATCACCGGCACACACCTGCAGCACGCGCGGCGCGGCATCGGCGCCCTAGGCCAGCCCAACGTCGAGTTCCAGCTCGATGACGTCGGCACCAAGGAAATGGCGGACATGTGCGAGCAGTTTCCCGGACGGCAGATGGCGATTGTGCTCGATCGACAGGTGCAGAGCGCGCCGCGGCTGCCGACGGAACGCAGCAAGTACATCACCACCGGCCAGGGTGAGATCAGCGGCTCGAACATGACACAGATGGAGTGCGAGTCGCTCGCCAGCGTGATGGAGAATCCACTGGAAAATCCAGTCAAGATTCTCGACGAGCATTCGGTGGACGCGTCGCTCGGCGCCGATTCCATCCACAGTGGTTTCCAGGCGGGCTTGCTGGCGCTGGCGCTGGTGGTCGGCTTCATGATGTTCTATTACCGCGTCTCGGGCGTGATCGCCGTGCTCGCGCTGGCCGTGAATCTTGTGCTGCTTTTTGGCTTGTTGGCGCAATTTCATTTTACGCTCACGTTGCCGGGCATCGCGGGCATAGTGCTGACCATCGGCATGGCGGTGGACGCGAATGTGCTGATCTATGAGCGCATCCGCGACGAGCTGGCGAACGGCAAGCCGGCGCGCACCGCGATCGACACTGGCTTCGAGCGCGCCTTCAGCGCCATCTTTGACTCGAACACCACAACGTTGATTCCGGCCATGGTGCTGGCTTACCTGGGCACGGGGCCGCTGCGGGGCTTTGCGGTCACGCTGGTGCTCGGCATCATCGCCAATCTTTTCGCCGCGCTGGTGGTGAGCCGCAACGCCTTCGACTGGATCCTGGCCGCGACCCCCACGCCTTATCTCTCGATGATGCAGTTCATCAAGCAGCCGAAGATCGACTTCCTGAAGCTGCGCGGGTTGGGACTGATTCTTTCGCTCGTCGTGATCGGCGCCGGCGCCATCGCGGTGAAGGCCTCGGGCGAGCGCCTGCTGGGCGTCGACTTCAAGGGCGGCGATGCCGTCACGCTGACCTACACGCACTCCGTGGAGATCGGCAAGCTGCAGGATGCGCTGCAAACGGAAGGCCTGCGCGGCGTGAACCTGCAGTACGCCGCTGGCGGCACGCCTGCCTTGTTCCTGGAAACGGAAAAGGGCGAGAGTGATCGCGCCGTGCGCCTCCTGGAACAGAAATTCCCTGACGCCGGTTTTGTCGGCGGTGCATCGGAGAGCATCGGCGCGCAGGTCGGCGGCGAGATGAAGGAGAAGGCGCTGACGGCGCTGCTCCTCGGCCTCTTCGGCATCCTGGTTTACGCCGCCGTGCGCTTCGAATGGTCCTACGCGCTGGCCGCCGCGGTGGGGCAGCTGCATGACGTGCTTATCGCGCTGGCGGTGATGGCCGTGCTCGGCCGCGAGCTGACGCTGCCGCTGGTTGGCGCGCTGCTGACCATTGCGGGCTACTCGATCAACGACAAGATCGTCGTCTTCGACCGCATTCGCGAAGGTGCGCGTCTGCGCGAAAAGGGGAGCTTCTACCAGGTGATCAACCGCAGCCTGAACCTGACCCTGGCGCGCACGATCATCACGGGGTTCACCTGTCTCCTGGCCACGTTCGCGCTGGTCTTGTTCGGCGGGCCGGTCATCCACGATTTCTCGCTGACCATGTTCATCGGCATCTTGTCGGGCATCTACTCGTCTCACTTCATCTCGCCGGGTCTGGCGTGGTGGCTGGGCAAGAGCCACGGTACGTCGGGAACCGCGCCAGGCGGATCGTCGGCTGTGAAACCGGTGCTGCCGAAGGGCTCGCCGAAGGAACCGCTCATCAGCACGCGCCGGTCGCAGGCTTAGGCGGTCGATCAGTAAGCGCGTCGTGGCAGCCGTCGACCTCCGGGCGACGAATGCAAGGCAGAGTGCTTCTTTGAGAAGCTCCGTTGCCGGAGGTCCACAGCAACCGGGAAAGCCGATGATGCTTCGTCTAATCTCGGCGGTCATAGACCGCC
>CAJCIA010000046.1 GCA_903970275.1 Betaproteobacteria bacterium | reverse complement strand
CCGAGGCATTGGCGAACGATCCTTGCTTGGACTCGACGGTCGTAGCGAGGCACGGGCGGACGATTCTCGCTTGGGCCCGGCGGTCATAGACCGCCGCTACAGAGGGCACTGCGTTTCGTCCGCTCGACATCGCCTCGCATTGACGGTTGCATGGCGGGATGTCGGGCGCCCGCAAAACGCTGATCGTCTCGCTGCACGACGCGCATCCCGGCTCGGCGGCGGCGATCGAGGAACAGATCGCGTTCCTGGCCGGCTATGGCGTCAAAGCCGCCAGCATCCTGGTCGTGCCCGATTTTCATCACGGCGCGCCGATTGCGAAGGACGCCGGTTTTGGCGAGGGCGTCTCGCGCTGGCAGGAGGCGGGTCACGAGATCGTGCTGCACGGCTACTACCACGACCGCCGCGAATCGCCGCGCGAAACGCTCGGCACGCTTTTCTGGACGCGCCTTTACACGAGCCGCGAGGCGGAATTTCTCGACCTGCCGGCGGAGGAGGCGCGCATCCGCCTGCGGCGGGGGCGTGAGCTTTTCGACGAGCGCGGCTGGCGCGCGCACGGCTTCATCGCGCCAGCGTGGCTGATGGCGACGCACGTGCCGAATCTTTGCGGCGAGCTGGGCTTCACCTACACGAACACGCTGCGCGAGCTCATTCCGCTGGTGCGCGGCGGAGGCCGGCCCGCGCTGGCGTCGCAGTCGCTCTGTTACAGCACGCGCGCGGGCTGGCGGCGGATCGCGTCGGCCGCCTGGAACCGGCAACTTTTCGGCAAACTTCGCGCAACAAATTTGATCCGGCTGAGCCTGCATCCGCGCGATCTTGAGTTTGCGCTCCTGCGCCGTCAGATTGACCAGATCATTCGCGCCGCGCTCGCGGGCGGCTTCGCACCGTCCACGTATGCCGAATATGTGGCACGGCCGAGTTGACGGAATTAACGAAATTAACGGAATTGGGAAACTCGCTGGAATTTCGAGATTGTTTCATCAACGTGCCTTCCTATTCCGTTAATTTCGTTAATTCCGTCTAAAATTAGTTCCCTATGCTCCGCGTCGATCTTCAACTGCACTCCCGGTTCTCGGACCGGCCGAGCGAATGGATTTTGCGCCGGCTGGGCATGCCGCAGAGCTACAGCGAGCCGGAGGCGCTCTACCGCAAGCTCGCCGCCGCGGGCATGACGCACAAGACGATCACTGACCACAATCGGCTCGAAGGCTGCCTCTCGATCGCGCATCACCCGGACGTTTTCCTGAGCGAGGAGGTGACCACCTACTTCCCCGACGGCTGCAAGATTCACCTGCTGGTCTGGAACCTGAACGAGGCGCAGCACGAGGAGATCCAGCGGCTGCGGCCGGACATCTTCCAACTCGCCGCCTACCTGCGCGACCAGCAACTGCCGCATGGCGTGGCGCATCCGCTCGTCAACATCAACCAGGTGCTCACCGTCCAGCACGTGGAAAAGCTGGTGCTGCTCTTTCGCGTCTTCGAGGCGCGCAACGGCAACCGCGAGCCGCTGGCGCAGGAGGTGTGCGGCCTTTGCCTCGCCGCGCTCACGCCGGAGAAGATCGCGGAGTTCGCGAACCGGCATAACCTCGCGCCCACGCATGTTGACGCGCATCGCAAGGTCCTCTTCGCCGCCTCCGACGATCACAGCGGGGTGCATCCCGGGCGCACGTTCACGGAGGTGCCGCGCGATGGGACGCTGGCCGATTTCTTTGCCGGCCTGCTGGCGGGTGAGGCCACGCTGCACGGGCCGGCGGGCGATCCGCTCACGCTTTCCAGCAGCCTCTACGCGACGGTGTTCAGCTTTGCGCGCGACAAGATCAAGCGCAACGCGCCGGTGTCCGCCGGGCTGATGGGCAAGATGGCGGAGCGGTTTCTGGCCGGCCAGAATCCGACGGCCTTCTCGTTCACGGAGCGCTTCGGCCACATCGCCGAGGCGGTACGCACCGGCCAGGCGCTCGATTTCGTCAAGCCGGGCGAGGTCACGCTCACGCGCGAGATCAGCGCGTTTCTTTCCGATGCGAAGCTCAAGCGCGCGCTCGACCGCATCATCGCGGAGGAACCGAATGCGCAGCGCCGGTCCTTCCGCATGGCGTCGCACATCGCCAACGAGCTGACCTACCGGCTCATCACGCAATTCCAGAAGCGGATCGCCAAGGGCAACCTCGTCGACGCCTTCCAAACTGTGACCGGGCTGCTGCCGGTCGGCTTCGGCATCCTTCCGTACGTCGTGGCGTTCGGCCAGCAGGCGCCCGATCGCGCGATGCTCTCGGAAGTCGCGCGCGGTTTCACCGGCGAGCTGCTGCGGGCCTTGCGCAACGAGAAGCGCGCCTGGTTCACCGACACGCTCGAGGACGTCAACGGCGTGGCGCGCACCATCCGCGCCATGGCGCACGCCGCCGGTGCGGCGGGCGCGGACCTCACCGTCGTCACCTCGCGCTCGAAACTCCTGATCAAGGATATCCCGATCAAGAATTTCAGGCCCGTGGGCGAGTTTGAGATTCCCGAGTACGAGCTGCAGAAGCTCAGCTTCCCGCCCTTTCTCGACATGCTCGACTACGTCCAGCGCGAGGGCTTTACCGAGCTGATCATCAGCACGCCAGGGCCCATCGGCCTCTGCGCGCTCGGCTGCGCGAAGCTGCTGGGCCTGCGCACCTCCGGCATCTACCACACCGACTTTCCGCAGTACGCCCGCTTCCTCAGCGACGATGCGTTCATGGAAACGCTGGTCTGGAATTACATGCAGTGGTTCTACGGGCAGGTCGACACGGTCTACGTCAATTCGGAGTTCTACCGGCGCCGGTGGGTTGATCGCGGCATCGCGCCGGAAAAGCTGCGCATCTTCCCGCGCGGCCTCGATACCGAGCTGTTCAACCCCAAGCATCGCGACGAGAAGTTCTGGCCGAAGCGTGGCGCGAAAGGACCAGTCCTGCTCTACGTCGGCCGCATCTCGCGGGAGAAGGACCTGCAGTTGCTCATCGACGTGCTGCCTGCGTTGCGGCACCGGGTGGACCGCCCGTTTACGCTCGCCATCGTGGGAGAGGGCCCTTACCGCGCGGAGCTGGGAAAGAAGCTGCCCGGCGCATTGTTCACCGGCATTCTCACGGGGCGCGAGCTCGGCGTGGCCTACGCCTCGGCCGATCTCTTCGTCTTTCCCAGCACGACCGACACCTACGGCAACGTGGTGGTGGAGGCCATGGCTGCCGGGCTGCCTGCGGCGGTCTCGGACGTCGGCGGGCCGCGCGAGCTGGTGAAGAACCGTGCGATGGGCCGCGTGCTGCGTGCCCGCGACGCCGCGGTCTGGATCGATGGCCTGGCCGAGATGCTGGCCCACCTGCCGACGGCGGAGGAGCGGCTCGCGCTGGCGCGCCAAGCTTCCGGCGAGCGTCAGTGGGCCGAGGCGTTCACCCGCTTCTGGGCGGGCGGCACCTAGCAACTACGGCGTCGCAGCCGCCGGAGCGTTGGTGTCGGTCGCCGGAGCGTTCTGCCGTTCGCGGACAATACCGGCCTGGGTGGCCTCATGCACGATCTGCAGCGCGTTGGGATCCTTCGGCGCCGTCGCCACCAGATCCTTGAGCAACGCTACCAGGCGGTCCTGCGCGGCCTGCGCGTTCTTCACATCCGGCAGGCCGATGGCGAGCTGCTTGTCCACCGCGCTCTTGTGCGCAATCAACTCGTAAAGCTGGTAGAAATTCGAGAGGGTGAATGCAGCCACCAGGATCAGGATTGGCCAGAAGGCCGAGTAAGAACGATCGGAAAGTTCGTCGGACATAGTGCTAGTGCGTAGAGGTCGAAGAAGGCGTGGTCGTCGTCGAGCTGGCGGCCGGCGCGTTGGTCGAGGCGTTACCCTTGATCTGGATGTTGTTGCGGATCAGTACCTGGCGGAGCTGGTCGTCGTTCTGTTGCTGCGCGAGCTGCGCCACGCGCGTCGCGATCTGCTGCAAATGATTGAAATCGTTCTGGCCTTCCTGCAGGGCCGCGCTGACCTGGCGCAGCTTGACTTCGTCCGCGGCGGAGAGCCGGACAAAGATGATCTGCAGCAAGATGCAGAAAGCGACAATCCCGCTTAGGGCTGTCACGATGATAAATTGGACGCGGTTCATGGTGAACCTCCTCGTTAGACGAACCTCGGTGGGGAACAAGCCTAAAGTAGCAAGCAGCCGGCGCTCTCCGAGCGCCGGAGGCCGCAGCGGCGGCCGGAATGCAGTCGCTTGGCGGAGCGTGCTTCGAACGAGCGGGGAAACGTCGCTCTTCCGTTCCGCTCGCGTTGCTCGCTCCGGCGATGGGGGACATCGCCGGCTACATCGGAGCCTGGCTGGAGCGGTGGGGGTCTTTGGGTGGTGTGGATAGCTGGGGGGGGCTCTGTGAACGAGCCTCAACTGTAGCGGC